>JBARAE010000026.1:0-7882 GCA_049791715.1 Micromonospora sp. | reverse complement strand
GTACCGGGACGGGCCGCCGGGCGACGCCCGCCGGACGGGGTGCCGCCGAAGAGGTCGAGGAACGGGGAGTCGATGTCACCGCTGTCGTGGACGGCCGGCTGAGCCGTGGCCGGCTCCTCACCGGTGGCCGGAGTGCTTCGGGTCGGCGCCGGGCGGGGCGGTTGGAAGACGCCCACCCCACCCTGACCCGGGCCGGTTATCAGCGCCGGGTCGAGAGCGATCTCGTCGAGCTCCTCGTCCTCGGGGTAGTCGAACGATCGCGCTCGGTTACCGTACGGCCCGGCGTGACTCCCGGCCGGGGATCCCGGCGTGGAAGAGCGACTCATGCGATCGCCTCACCCGCGTCGTTCGCCTGCCCGATCGGTGTACGCCCGGTCATGCCAGTTCCTCCCGGATCCTGATCCGGCTCGCCACCAGGCGCGGGTCGCGCAGCTCGGCGGCCGGCTCCCGGGTGCGTCGCCAGTCCGTCAGCGCGGTGCGGATGACCATGCGCGCCGGCCGGTCCGGGTCGACGTACCGGAAGATGAACGAGGTGGTCACGATGGCCAGCGAGATCTCCCAGGCCGGGAAGAGCTCCACCTGGAACGTGAACAACCAGTGGATGAACATGTAGAGCGGCACGAGCAGCATGAACAGGCCGTACTGGGCGTACGGCAGGTGCACGGGAAGCGTGTAGCCGGGCGGCCCGAGATAGACCAGGCGGGCCCGGTAGATGTCGTCGTCGGTGCGCAGCCGCATTGTCGCCGGCGCCTATTCGAAGATGAGATTGATGAGGTAGTCGCCGACGAAGAAGAGTGTGGCGGCGCCGGCGATGAAGGCCAGGCCGACGATGGCGATGGCCGAGCTGGTCAGCACCTTGGAGATCTCGCCCCGGCTGGCGCGGCCGATGAAGATGACACCGAGCACGGCGAGCAGGATCGGCGCGATCTTGCTGGCGAAGAAGGTGACGACACCTTCGGTGTCGATGCCCTTCGGCGCCGGCTCAGCGAGTGGAGTCGACGCCAGGGTGTGGAGCGCGTGGCTGACAGCGGACGACGCCGTCCCCATGAGCTCGATGGCGATCACTGGAAACCTCCCCATGTCGCGGCCGGCGGCGCCGCGGTGGTGCACGTAGGCATGCCTGGCGGGATGGTGCTCACGGGCCGCAGCGACGGCGCTGTGCCCGTCGCCCACCACGAAGAGTGGTGAGCTTTGGGGGGATTCTTCCCGCTTCGGCCCTCCCTCCAGGCTTCGCCATCTCGATGCTGGGCAATTCCAAAGCGTACGGCCCGGTCACCTTTGCGACAACCCGCGAAGAGTCGACCCGATCGGGCCCCGACGACCGATCGTACACCTGTTCCAATGCCCATGTCAGTGCCCTTGCGGCCGGTGCCGGCCGGGGCTGCCGGAAGCCCTGCTCGCGACCGGTACGGTCTAGTCGTGACCGATCTGGTACGGGCGCAGGCCCCGGTGGTGATGGGCGTCCTGAACGTCACGCCCGACTCCTTCTCCGACGGCGGCAGATACTCCGACCTGGACGCTGCCGTCGGACACGGAGTGCGACTGCGCGAGGACGGTGCCGATCTGGTGGACGTGGGCGGTGAGTCGACCCGCCCGGGGGCCGACCGGGTCGACGCGGAAACCGAGACGGCCCGGGTGCTGCCGGTCATCCGCGAGCTGAGCGCGGCCGGCATCCCGGTCAGCATCGACACCAGCCGGGCCCGGGTCGCCGAGGCGGCCCTGTCCGCCGGGGCGGACGTGGTGAACGACGTATCCGGCGGCCTCGCCGACCCGGACATGGCCCGGGTGGTCCGGGACGCCGGCTGCCCGTGGGTGCTCATGCACTGGCGGGGGCACTCGCGCCAGATGCGCGACCTGGCCACCTACACCGACGTGGTCGCCGACGTACGGGCCGAGCTGGCCCAGCGGGTCGACGAGGCGCTGGCCGCCGGCGTCGCGCCCGACCGGATCATCGTCGACCCGGGGCTCGGCTTCGCCAAGACCGCCGCCCACAACTGGGAGCTGAGCGCCCGCCTTCCCGAACTGCTGGAACTCGGCTTCCCACTGCTCTTCGGATCGAGCCGCAAGTCGTACCTGGGTCGGCTGCTCGCCGACGCCGACGGCAACCCCCGACCCATCACGGGGCGGGAGGCGGCCACCATCGCCACCAGCATGCTGGCCGTGGCGGCCGGCGCCTGGGGGGTACGCGTGCACGACGTCCGCGGCACCGCCGACGCCCTCGCCGTCTGGCGCGCCACCGGCAGCCCCCGGCTCACGACGGCGCCCGGCGGGGACACCGGCGGCACGGACCCCCGCCCGCACGGACACCAGGGAGAACGATGACCGACCGGATCGAGCTGACCGGACTGCGGGCGCGTGGCCGGCACGGCGTCTACGACTTCGAGCGGGCCCAGGGCCAGGAGTTCGTGGTCGACGCCGTCCTCGAACTCGACCTGGCCCCGGCCGCCCGCTCCGACGAGGTGACCGACACCGTCCACTACGGGGAGCTGGCCGAGCGGCTGGTCGCGGTGATCACCGGGGAGCCGGTCAACCTGATCGAGACGCTCGCCGACCGGTTGCTCGCCGTCTGCCTGGCCGAACCCCTGGTCAGCGCCGCGACGGTCACGGTGCACAAGCCCGAGGCGCCCATTCCGCACACCTTCCGGGACGTGGCGGTGACGATGCGGCGTACCCGATGACCCGGGCCGTGCTGTCGATCGGCAGCAACCTCGGCGACCGGCTGGCGAACCTGCGCTCGGCGGTGGCCGCGCTCGGCGACACGGTCCTGGTGGTCTCCGGGGTCTACGAGACTCCACCGTGGGGGGACGCCGACCAGCCGGCGTACCTGAACGCGGCGGTGATGGTCGCGGACCCGGCGGCGACGCCGCGGGACTGGCTGGAGCGCGCCCGCCGCGCGGAGAACGCGGCCGGACGGACCCGCGACCCGGAGCGCCGGTTCGGCCCCCGCACCCTCGACGTGGACGTCATCGCGGTCTGGGACGACGCGGGTGAGCCCGTGCTCAGCGACGACCCCGAGCTCACGCTCCCGCACCCCCGTGCCCACCTGCGCGCCTTCGTGCTGCGGCCGTGGATCGACATCGAGCCGCACGGTCGGCTGCCCGGGCACGGGTGGCTGACCGACCTGCTCAACGCCGAGCCACTGGCCGGGGACGCCCTGGAACTCAGCCCACGGCCGGATCTGGCGATAGAGTCGGACGCATGACCCAGTGGAGCCGGACGGCATGAGCCAGGCGCAGTCCCCGCGCGACCCTGACCGCTTCCGGATGGGTCCCACCCGGATCTCCACGCTGGTGGTGGCCGGTCTCGCCGCCGCCGCCGTGGCCTGGCTGCTGATCAGCAGCTTCTACTACGACGTCGCGCCGAACCTGCCCTGGCTGCCGGTGATCACGCTGGCCACCCTCGCGGTGCTGGAGGGGTACGCGGCGGTCAACACCCGCAACCGGATCGAGCGCCGGCCCGGCCGCGACCCGGTGAACCCGCTGCTGGTCGCCCGGTTCGTGGTCCTGGCCAAGGCCTCCGCGCTGGCCGGCGCGATCTTCGCCGGCTTCTACGCCGGTATCACCGGGTGGCTCTTCGTGGAACGGACCAACGCCGCGATCGGCGACCGGCCGGCCGCCGGCTCGGGGTTGCTCGCCTCGCTCGCCCTGATCGCCGCCGCGATCTGGCTGGAGCGTTCCTGCCGGGTGCCGGAGCAGGAGGACGACGAGGACCGCGAGCCCGGCGACCGCGAGACTCCGCGCGGCCGCCTCTGATCAGGGGGTTCCCCCTACCCGCGGCCGCAGGTACCGTCCGTCACGACCGGAGAGCAACGGCCGCCGCCGGTCCGCCCGCGCGTCGGACTGCACGGCCGAACGTGGGAGGCGCAGGGAATGGCGTACGACGAAACGGGCCGGGGTGGACCGGCGGAACCGTCGTCCGGCGTACCCGCGGCCGTCCTCGAGAACGTCTTCGACGACCCCCTGCACGGGGAACCCGGCCGGGACCGCATCGCCGTCCACGTGGTCTGGGAGGTCCTGCTGCTGGTCGGGCTGGCCGGCCTGACGTACCTGCTCTGGCGGGAGAACGCCGACACGCTGCGTGGCGACGGCCTGAAGGCACTGCTGGTCGACGTGGTCGCGCTCGGCCTGCTCACCCTCGCCGCCGGGCTGAGCCTGCGGGCCGCCGCGCCCAACCTGGCGGTCGGGACGGTCGCGGTGGCCGCCGCGCTGCACTTCGCCGAGCAGGGCGACCGGGGTGTCCGGGAGGCGGTCGTCCCGGCCCTGGTGGTGGCCGCGCTGGGCGGCCTGGCCCTGGCCCTGGCGGTGGTGGTGCTGCACGTGCCCGGCTGGGCGGCCAGCCTGGCCGGCGCGGCCGGAGTGATCGTGTACATCGAGCGACGCACCACGCCGATCGTGGTGCAGGGCGGGTACGACCCCCGGCGTACGGCCTTCTACCTCTTCGCCGGCTTCGCCGCGGTGGCCGTCCTCGGCGGCCTGTTCGGCGCGATCAGAGCGATCCGGCGACTGGTCGGCCGGTTCCGGCCGGTCAGCGATCCGGCCCGCCGCCGGGGCGGGGTGGCCGCGATGGTGGCCGCCCTGGCCCTGATCGGCTCGACCGTGCTGGCCATGCTCGCCGGGGTGCTGATCGCGGCCAACGGCAGCGGCCCGGTGGCCCCGGCCTCCGGGCTGGACTGGTCGGTGCTGGCGATCGGCACGGCGCTGCTCGCCGGCACCAGCGCGTACGGCCGGCGGGGCGGCATCTTCGGCACGCTCATCGCGGTCAGCCTGGTCGTGGTCTTCCTCTCCTGGGCCCAGGCGCGCGGCTGGACGGTCAGCCGGTGGACCGTCGGCGGGATTGCCCTGGGCGTCGGCCTGCTGGTCACCCGGCTCGTCGAGGCGCTCGGCCGGCCCCGGGCGGTGGCCGGCGAGGTCACTGAGGCGGGACCGGCCGGCGACGGCACCATCAGCCAGGGCTGGTCGCTGTCCCGGCCGGGTGAGGTGGAGAACTGGTCGCCGGTGCTGCCGGTGCAGGCCACCGAGACCACCGCCGACCCCTGGACGCCGCGCTGGGAGACCGGGCCGCAGCGCTGGGACGCCGACGATCGCTGAAGCAGCCGGTTGGACGGCACCCGGTCGAGTCCGGCGGGCCGGACCTGATCTCGCCGGTTAGGCTCGGCGGCATGAGCGAGACTCCTGCCACCGGCGCCAGCGGCCGTACCTTCGACGAGCTGGACAAGCTCTCCACCGAGGAGCTCCGCGAGCAGGCGTTCGCGCTGGCCCGGGAGCACCGCGACGTCGGGTTCTTCTGGTCGGTGCTGCGCCACCTGCCGAACGCGGACGAGGCCGCCGCGCTGGACGGTGCGCCGAACTCGGTCGGGCCGACCATCGACGAGGCCAGCGCGCTCTGGCGGGAGCTGACCGGGCACGGCTACGAGGAGTCGGCGCCGCTGCTGCGGGCCGCCTTCATCGACTACCTGATGAAGCACTGACTCGTCGGATGACCGCCCGCCGGGGCACGGCGGTCGCCCGCACCCGCAGGTTTGCCCGGCGGCGCGGGGCGGGAAATGACCGCCCCATGGCCCTCACGAACCGCCCCCGGACCGTCAGCGGGTACGGCACCGCAGCGGGCACCGGTGCCCTCGCCGCACTTCTGCTCGTCGGGGTGTGCGGCAGCCCGATGTACGCGGGCTGGGTGCAGGACCACACCGACCCGAACGGCGCGGGCGGCTGGTTTCTGCGGCTGCTCGCTTGGCCGGCCTGGCAGCTGCACTCCGACGACCCGTACCAGGGGGTGCTCGCCAGCGACCTGCGCGCCATCCTGCTGGTGATCCTGGCGGTGGCCTTCCTCTACCTGCTGCCCACCTCGCAGGCGGCCCGGGTGCAGAGCTCCGCCAGCCAGTTCTTCTCCGGCTGGGCGGCGTACGTCCTGGCCGCCGGGTTCGCCGCCCTGCTCGCCGCTCTCCTCGGGCCGGACGGCTCGCTCTACGCCGCCTTCCAGTCCACCGGCACCGGGGCCACGTACGGCTTCTTCGCCGGCTGGATCGTCGGCACCGCCAGCCTCGGCGGGCGCGCCTGACGGCGGTGCCCGGGCATCCTGCCCCGCTCAGCCCTCCGGGTGGCCGAGGCTGAGCAGCCGCTGCCGGCTGAGCAGCCCGACCGGTTCCCCCTCGTCGGTGACCACGGCCTGACTGGCGGCCGAGCTCAGCAGCACGGCCAGCGCGTCGTACGCGGAGCCGCCCAACGGCACCTGCGGCAGGTCGGCCGTACCGCCGGGCGGGGGGAGCGGGTCGAGCACCGCGCGGGTGACCGGGGTGACCGCCAGCCGACGGATGCCCCGGTCGGCCCCGACGAACTCGCGGACGAACGGGGAGGCCGGTGCCCCGAGCAGCGCGGCCGGGGTGTCGTACTGCTCCAGCCGGCCGCCCTCGGAGAGCACCGCGATCCGGTCGCCCAGCCGGACCGCCTCGTCGAGGTCGTGGGTGACCAGCACGATGGTCTTGCGCACCTCGGCCTGGAGTCGGAGGAACTCCTCCTGCAGGCGGCCCCGGACGATCGGGTCGACGGCGGAGAACGGCTCGTCCATCAGCAGCACCACCGGGTCGGCGGCGAGCGCCCGAGCCACCCCGACCCGCTGCCGCTGACCGCCGGAGAGTTCGTGCGGGTAGCGACGACCGAACTGGGCCGGGTCGAGCCCGACGAGTTCCAGCAGCTCGTCGACGCGGCTGCGGATCCGCTCGCGGGGCCAGCCGAGCAGCCCCGGGACGGTCGCCACGTTGGCGCTGACCGTCTGGTGTGGGAAGAGGCCGACGTTCTGGATGACGTACCCGATCCGGCGGCGCAGCCGCACCGGGTCGACCTGGGTGACGTCCTCGTCGCCGAGCAGGATCCGACCGCCGGTCGGCTCGATCAGCCGGTTGATCATCCGGAGCACGGTGGACTTGCCGCAGCCCGACGGGCCGATCAGCACCACCAGCTCGCCCGCCTTCACCTCCAGGCTCAGCTCCCGCACGGCCTCGGTCCCGTCCGGGTAGCGCTTGCGGACCGCGTCCAGCGTGATCGAGGCTGCGCCGTGTCCGGCGTCGCCGGTGGTCCCCGGGGTAACGTCCACGTGTGTCCCTCCACCTGAGCTACCGGGCCGCCCCGGGTAACCCGTGGTTCTCCTGGCAGTACGTGCGGGACAACTCTGACACGATCCTCGCCGCGCTGCGTGAGCACGCCTCGCTGACCGGCCGGGCCGTGCTGATCGCCGCCGTGGTGGCGGTCCCGCTGGCGGTGGCCGCGTACTGGTTCCGTTCGCTGGCCGGGCCGATCCTCGCCCTCACCGGGGTGCTCTACACGATCCCCTCGCTGGCGCTCTTCGCGTTCCTCGCGCCGTACCTGGGCATCGGGGCGCTCACCGTGCTCAGTGTGGTGGTGCTGTACGCCCTGCTGGTCATCGTGCGCAACGCGACGGCCGGGCTGAACCAGGTGCCGCCCGAGGTCCGCGACGCGGCCGAGGGAATGGGGTACGGCCGCTGGGGCCGGCTGTTCCGGATCGAGCTGCCGCTGGCGCTGCCCGGCATCCTCACCGGGCTGCGGCTCGCGACCGTCTCCACGGTGGCCCTGGTGACCGTCGGCGTGGTGGTCGGGCGCGGCGGCCTCGGGCAGCTGATCTTCGCCGGCTTCCAGAACAACTTCTACAAGGCCCAGATCATGACCGGCACGGTGCTCTGCGTGCTCCTGGCGCTGGTGCTCGATCTGATCCTCGCCGGGGTCGGCCGGTTGTTGACCCCGTGGCTGCGCGGGAGGGCACGGTGAGCGCGAGGAGTGCAGCGCAGCGGAGCCCCGCAGTCGCGAACGGAGGGCCGGCACGGTGAGCGCGAGGAGTGCAGCGCAGCGGAGCCCCGCAGTCGCGAACGGAGGGC
>JBARAE010000025.1:0-3802 GCA_049791715.1 Micromonospora sp. | reverse complement strand
GCGTGTCGCAGCGGTGCCGCATCGCTGCACCGGTCGTCCCGGTGCGTGCCGCGGCACTGCCGACCAGGCTTGCGGGCTGCGCGGTGCCGGGGATGCCTCGGCCGGGCGGCGGCATGCGCAGGAGCGGCTACGGACGGTGGCGCCCGTGGCGGCGGCAATGGTCACGAGCGATATGACTGTCAGGCATATCTATGACTCCCAGGTATATCGCTCACCGCGGATCCCGCACCGGGCATCCCGCACCGGGCATCCCGCACCGGGCATACCGCCACCCGCCCGGCGATGGCGGGCGGGTGGCGGGATGCGTTCCGCGGTGTGATGGGTCAGGTGGAGACGGGAGCAAGCTCGCCGGGGACGGCCTCGCCGGCGGCCTCGCGGCGGTGGCGGAGTTCGACCGGGAGCACGGCCAGGGCGACGAGCACACCGATCACGCCGGTGACCGCGAAGCCCCAGAGTGGCGCCGAGGCGTCGATCACCGCGCCGGCCAGCGGGGCGCCGACCGCGATGCCGACCGTGACGGCGGAGCCGTGCAGGCCCATCGCCTCGCCACGTATCCCGGCGGGGGCGAGCCGGCTCACCGCGTCGGCGGTGGCGGCGATGGTGGGGGCGCAGAGCGCGCCGGCCGGGACGAGCGCCAAACAGAGCAGCCACCAGTGCGACCCGCCCAGCCCGACGGGAATGGTGCCGAGGCTGAGTGCGGCCATCAGTGCCAGCGGCGAGAACGACCGGCTGACCGCCCCGTACGCGAAGCCGCCGATCAGCGAGGCGACCGCCCACATGGCCAGCACCAGCCCGGTCCAGCCGACCTCGCCGCTGGCCCGCAGCACGGCGACCACCGCGACGTCGGTGCCGCCGAGCACCAGGGTGGCGGCGAGGCTCACGGCCAGCACGGCGAGCAGGCGGGGGGTGAGCCATTCCCGGCGGGGCACCTTGCGGTGCGGGCCCACCGGCTCGTCGGCGCTGCGGGTGGGCGGGTTCAGCAGCCAGAACACCACCCCGGAGGCGACGATCCCGGCGCCCACCGCCCAGAGGGTGATCCGTGGCGAGATGGCGGTGGCCAGCGCCACGGCCAGCGCCGGGCCGACCATGAACGACAGCTCCACCGACATCGAGTCGAGCGCGTACGCCGGGCGGCGGCGCTCGGCCGGCACCAGCGCCGCCACCGACTGGCGCACGACCGAGAAGACCGGCAGGGCGAGCAGCCCGGCGAGGAGCGCGGCCGGCAGGAGCAGCGGGTACGGCAGTGCGGGGGCGCCGGCCCAGAAGAGCGCCTCGGCGACCGTGGTCAGGGCGAGCACGGGCCGCAGGCCGCGTCGGTCGACCAGCCGGCCGAGCAGTGGCGAGCCGAGCGCCGCGCCGACGGTCAGCGCGGCGCCGACCAGGCCGGCCGCCCCGTACCCGCGGCCGAGGTCGAGCACGACGTAGAAGGTGAGCGTCACCCCGGTCGCGGTCAGCGGGATGCGTGCCAGCACCGAGACCAGCAGCAGCGACCGGAGACCGGGCAGGGCGAGCGCCTCCCGGTAAGGCTTCAAGTTCACGACGGTCCGTACCTCCCGCGCAATCCTCGACGGGGGGTACGACAGCCGCAACCAATTACCTGGTCAAGCGGTCCTGATCACAGGCTTGCCGACCGTGGTGATCTCGGCACCGTCGAACGCCCGCAACGCCACGTCGAGCGTGTCCGGCGCGACGGCGGCGGTGAGGTCCAGCAGCACCGTGGTGTCGAAGCCTTGCTCGGCGGCGTCCAGGGCGGTGGCGCGTACGCAGTGGTCGGTGGCGATGCCGACGATGTCGACCCGGTCCACCCCGCGGCGGCGCAGCCAGTCGGCCAGGCACTGGTCGTCGTCGGCGTGCCCCTCGAAGCCGGAGTACGCGGCCGCGTGCTCGCCCTTGTGGAAGATCGCCTCCACGCGTCCGGTCTCCAGGTCCGGGTGGAACTCGGAGCCCGGGGTGCCGACCACGCAGTGCCGGGGCCAGGAGTTGACGTAGTCCGGCGGGTTGCCGAAGTGTGGGCCCGGGTCGATGTGGTAGTCCTTCGTGGCGACCACGTGGTCCCACCGGTCCGGCTCGGCGGCGAGCAGCCGCGAGATGCCGGCCGCCACGCCGGCCCCGCCCGCCACGGCGAGGGAGCCGCCCTCGCAGAAGTCGTTCTGCACGTCCACGATGATCAAGGCGTTGCTCATCCGGGCGATCCCTTCTCAGCTAGCGGGTACGACGGTCACCGGAACGGCCGGATCGCCACCGGAGAGCTTCAGGCCCTCCCACGGGATGGAGATCAGGCACTGCCGCAGGTGTTCGCGGGACTCGTCCAACGTCGGCAGGGCGACCGGCTCGCCGCCGACGACGAACGAGCGCTGCAGCAGCCGGTCGTTGGGCTGCCGGTCCGGTACGCCCTGCGGCACGATGACCTCCTCGGTGGCGGTACCGGTCGGCTTGTGCCGGCGTACCGCGACCTTACGGCCGCCGATGGTGGCCTTGTGCTCGGAACGCTTGACCACCGGCCGGCCCTCCACCTCGACCAGCTTGTAGACCAGCCCGGCGGTGGGCGCTCCGGAGCCGGTCACCACGGCGGTGCCGGCGCCGTACATGTCGACCGGCTCGGCGGCGAGGGTGGCGATGGAGTACTCGTCCAGGTCGCCGGAAACGATGATCTTGGTCTCGGTGGCGCCCAGCGAGTCGAGCAGTTCCCGGGACTGCTGGGCGATGACCGTCAGGTCTCCGGAGTCGATCCGGATCGCCCGCAGCTCCGGCCCGGCCACCTCGATCGCGTTCCGGATGCCCTGGCTGATGTCGTACGTGTCGACCAGCAGCGTGGTGTCCTTGCCCAGCGTGGCGACCTGCGAGGCGAACGCCGTCTTCTCGTCGTCGTGCAGCAGGGTGAAGGCGTGCGCGGCGGTGCCGGCGGTCGGGATGCCGTAACGCTCACCGGCGGCCAGGTTGGACGTGAACCGGAAGCCGGCCAGGTACGCCGCCCGGGCCGCGGCCACCGCCGCCTCCTCGTGCGCCCGCCGGGAGCCCATCTCGATCAGTGCCCGGCCGCGGGCGGCGGTGACCATTCGGGCGGCGGCCGCGGCGACCGCGCAGTCGTGGTTGAGCACCGACAGCACCAGCGTCTCCAGCACCACGCACTCGGCGAAGCCACCCGAGACGGTGAGGATCGGCGAGCCGGGGAAGAAGAGCTCACCTTCGGCGTACCCGTCGACGTCGCCGGTGAAGCGGTAGTTGGTCAGCCATTCGGCGGCCCGGTCGTCCACCACGCCGGTGCGCCGGAGGAAATCGACCTCCGCGGCGTCGAACCGGAAGTGGCGGATCAGCTCGATCAGCCGCCCGGTGCCGGCGACCACCCCGTAACGGCGGCCCGCCGGCAGTCGCCGGGTGAAGACCTCGAAGACGCAGCGCCGGTCGGCGGTGCCGTCCCGGAGGGCGGCGCTCACCATGGTCAGCTCGTAGTGGTCGGTCAGCAGCGCGGGGCGAAGGGTGCTCACCGGTCCAGCCTAAAGTTCAGCCCGGATTCGCGCCGTCGTGGCCCGGCATGGACCGCAGGGCGGCCCGCAGTTCCGCCCGCCCGGCCACCCCGAGCTTGCTGTAGACGCGTTGCAGGTGGTTCTCCACCGTCCGCGCGGACAGGTAGAGCCGATCCGCGATGGCCCGGCTGGTGGCGCCGCCCGCGGCGAGCCGGGCCACCTCCCACTCGCGGGCGGTGAGCGCCGGCCGGAGCAGCCGCAACGCCGGCGTGGAGACCTGGTCGCAGCGGCCCAGCAGGACGGCGAGCCGGTCCCGCGCCACGTCCGTCGACGTGGAG
>JBARAE010000024.1:0-15007 GCA_049791715.1 Micromonospora sp. | reverse complement strand
GCCTGGCCGCGCGGGGACTGGGTGACCGGCGCCGGGGGCCGGCCGGACGCCGGACCGGTCAGCACGAACGGGAAGGGCACGTGCACGAACGGGTTGCCGTGCCGGATCAGCGCGTCGATCTGCCGTTCGTTGAGGCCGTGGACCTCCAGCACCCGCCGGCCCCAGCGGTGCAGCCGGCAGGGGTACGCCGCGCCGTCGTTGCGGCACTTCGGTCCGGCGGGCCACTCCTCGGCGGCGTGCACCACCACCGCCCGGACCGCGAGCCGGACATCCTCCGGGGTCAGCGGCGCCGGGACCGGCACCTCGCCCAGGATCTGATCGATGGGATCCGTCGACTGCTCACCAACTCGCACGGCAGGCCTCCCGCAGCTTCGGCAGCGGTGCGGCTGGCCCGCCGCACCACATCCTCGTCGATTGGTACGGACCCCGACCGCCAGGAGTTCAATCCCCCCATGTGGTCAGCAGGTGCTCTGGAGAAAGCACCGTGATGCCCTCAACGGCCCGCCCGCTTCGCGAGACAGCGATCAGCTCCGTCTTGTCGTCCGCACCGGGCAACCGGGAGCGGTGCACCAGCAGCCGGCTCAGGTCGTGCGCGTCGAAGGGCCCGTTCTCCAGCCACTTGACCGAGCCGACGAAGGTGATGTGCTTCGCCGTCCATCGATCCGGTCTGTCCCGGGACCTTGGACCCTGATCGCCGGCGGGCCGCCCGGATAGCGTCGATTGCGGGACATGCCCGGAAGGGGTGAAGCGGCATGAAGGTGGTCATCGTCGGCGCGGTGGCCGGGGGGATGTCGGCGGCCACGCGGCTGCGCCGGCTCGCACCGGAACACGAGATCGTCGTCTTCGAGCGTGGCACCGAGGTGTCGTACGCGAACTGCGGCCTGCCGTACCACGTGGGTGGGGTGATCCCGGAGCGCGCGGACCTGATCCTGCAGACGCCGGAGGGCCTGCGCGCCCGCTTCGACCTGGACGTGCGGACCAGCACCGAGGTGGTGGCCATCGACCGCGCCGCCGGCACTGTCCGGGTGCGCGAGACCGACGGGGGCCGGGAGTACGACGAGCCGTGGGACCGCCTCGTGCTCAGCCCCGGCGCGACGCCGATCGTGCCCGACCTGCCCGGCATCGATCGCGCGGTCACGCTGCGCACGGTGGCCGACGCCGATCGGCTCACCACGCTGCTGCGGGAGCGGCGGCCGGCGACCGCGGTCGTGGTCGGCGGTGGCTTCATCGGGCTGGAGACGGCGGAGAACCTGCACCGGCGTGGCCTGCGGGTCACCGTCGTCGAGCAGGCCGACCAGGTCCTCGCCCCGCTGGACCCGGAGCTGGCCGCGCCGGTCGCCGACGAGCTGCGCCGCAACGGCGTCGCCGTGGTTCTCGGTGCCGCCCTGACCAAGGTGCTTCCCGACGCCGTCGAACTCGCCGACGGCCGGACCATCCCGGCCGACCTGGTCGTGCTGGCCATCGGCGTACGCCCGGAGACCCGGCTGGCAGCCGCGGCGGGGTTGGTGCTCGGACCCCGCGGCGGGATCGCGGTCGACGCCGCGCTGCGCACCAGCGATCCGCGGATCTACGCGGTCGGCGACGCGGTGGAGAAGCCCGACCGGCTCGACGACGCACCCGCCCTGGTGCCCCTGGCGAACACCGCCAACCGGCAGGGCCGACTGGTCGCCGACGCGATCGCCGGCCGCCCGGTCCGGTTCACCGGCCGGTCCGGGACCGCGGTCGTCCGGGTCTTCGGGTTGACCGTGGCGGTGACCGGCGCGAACGAGAAGCGGCTGCGCGCGGCGGGGCGGGCGTACCAGGCGGTGCACACCCACCCGGCTTCGCACGCCGGTTACTACCCGGACGCCGCGCCGATGTCGCTGAAGCTGCTCTTCGACCCGGCCGGCGGGCGGATCCTGGGCGCCCAGGGGGTCGGCGGCGAGGGAGTGGACAAGCGCATCGACGTGCTGGCCACCGCCCTGCACGCCGGACTGACCGTTGAGCAGCTGGCCGACCTGGAACTCGGCTACGCCCCGCAGTACGGCTCGGCCAAGGACCCGGTGAACATGCTCGGCTATGTGGCGGAGAACCTGCAGGTCGGACTCACCCGTACGGTGAAGTGGCACGAGCTGGCCTCGCGGCTGGCCGCCGGGGCGCACCTGATCGACGTCCGGAGCCCGGCCGAGTACGCCGCCGGCCACATCCCCGGCTCGGTCAACGTCCCCCTCGACGTGCTGCGCGACCGGCTGGACGAGCTACCGCCCGGCGAGCTGGTCGTCTACTGCCAGGTGGGGCAGCGCGGGCACACCGCGACGATGTTGCTGCGCGGGACGGGTCTGGATGCGTCCAATCTGGACGGCGGGTACCGCACCTGGGCGGTCGCCGCGGGCGCCCGCTGACCGGCCGTTCCCCTGCCGACCGGCGTCCGGGCCGGTAGCGTTTCCGGCGGACAGCGAGGCCGGGAGCGTGGGATGACCGAGCAGCAGCCGTACCGGGTGGTGTCCCGGCACCCGGGCTTCGAGCTGCGCCGCTACCCGGCCCACCTGGTGGCGGAACTGCGCGTCGAGGGCCCCTTCGAAAAGGCCGGCAACGAGGCGTTCCGGCCGCTGGCTCGGTACCTCAGCGGGGCGAACCGGTCCCGGCGGGAGATCGCGATGACGGCGCCGGTGGTGCAGGAGTCGACCGGGGCGGAGAGGATCGCGATGACCGCGCCGGTGCTCCAGGAGGAGGGCGAGCGGCCCGGTTCCTGGCTGGTGTGGTTCGTGATGCCGGCGGGCTTCACCGCGGCGACGCTCCCCGAGCCGGAGGACCCCCGGATCACCACCCGGGAGATCCCCGCGCAGCTCGCCGCGGCGGTGCGCTTCTCCGGCCGGTGGACCGCCCGCGCCTTCGAGGAGCGCGCCACCGCGCTGGGCCGGGCGGTCACCGCCGCCGGGCTCCAGCCGACCGGTGCGGTCCGGTACGCCCGCTTCGATCCGCCGTGGAAGCCGTGGTTCCTGCGCCGAAACGAGGTCGTCCTCCCCGTCGTCGAGTAGTCGCCGAGCCGGCGCGGCCGCCGGGTCACCCCTAGACTCCCCGGTGTCCCGCCCCCGGCTGAGATGGGAACCGCCGTGCGTCGCTGGCCCGCCGCCCTCGCCCTGGTCCTGCTGCTCGCCGGCTGCGGCGGCCGGACGTACGAGCGGGCCACCCAGCTGCCGGCGTGGCAGACGCCGTCGCCGACCGCCGCGGCCCCGCTGACCGTGAAGGAGGCCAAGGGCCGCTACCTGGCGATCGTCGCGCCGTACAACACCGCGCTGGAGGAACTGGAGGAGGCGCTGAAGGCCGGCAAACCGTGGCGGACGGTCCGCACACTGGCCCGCCGGGTCGCCACCACGAACGCCGTCCACGCCGACGAGTTGCGCAGCACCGCTTGGCCGGCGGCGGCGCAGGCCCCGATCGCCGCGCTGCTCAAGGAGAACGATCTGGCGCTGCCGCACTGGAAGCGGGCCGGTGAGGCGACGAGCGCCGAGGCGCTGATGCGAGAGATCCGCGCCGCCGCCGCACACGACGGCGGCACGCAGGCGAACGAGGTACGCGCCTCCCTGGGCCTGCCCGTCTACAAGGAGTCCTGACCCGCTTTCCCGACCGGCTGCCCCGGCTCCGCGTCGCGGCGGTCGGCGGAACAACCCAGGCGGATCTGCCGGGCCAGGAACACCCCGATCACGAGCCCGGCCACCAGCCCGACCACGGAGATCAGCACGTCGGAGTCGGCGTCGCTGATCGAGATGTTGCCGCTCAGCGCGGTCAGGACCGGTCCGATCGGAACCGATCCGGTCACCGTGACCATGATGATCACCAGCACCGGCAGGCCGACGGCGATGGAGACGGCGGCCAGAACGTGCCGGCCCCAACGCGGCCGCCCGTCCGGGTGGTCCCAGGCGAGCAGCGTGATCCCGGTCAGCAGCAGGACGGCGGTCGCCCACATCGCCAGGACCCGCGGATCGGGCGGAAGCAGGCGGGTCGCGGTGAGCGCGGCGAGGCCGGCCACGGGCAGCACGGCGGTCAGCCACCGGCGGGCACGGGTCACCGACCCGGCGGCGGCCAGCGCGCAGGAGAGCGCCAGCATCAGCACCCCGGTGGTGAGGCCGGCCCAGGTGAGCTCGGGCTCCCGGTCGGTGGGCGACTCGACACCGGCGCCGAAGACCGCCAGGACGGCCGCGACGCAGGCACAGACCAGCAGCGTACGTCGGGCGGCGACCTCGTCCACCTGGTCGCCGGCCCGGCGGCGGAGCAGCAGCACCGTACCGGCCAGCACGGCGCACCCGGCGACGGCGAGCGGCGCCACGTAGGCCCAGCCCTCCAGGTCGGACCGGTCGACGGCGAGGTCGGCCAGCAGCCAGCCGACCCCGAGCAGGGCCGCGATCCGGGTGGGCACCCGCTGACCGCCGGCGGCGAGGACCAGCCCCAGCACGACCCCGATCAGGGCGGTGAACCGCAGATCCCGTGCCCAGTAGGTGTTCTTTCCGGGCAGCATCTCGGACCAGGGCCCAGCCGGCTCGGTCAGCGGTTGCAGCACCGCCATGCCGACCGCCCACCAGAGGACCGACGCGGCGGCGAGGAGCAGCCCGACGCCGTACCGCGGGTTCACGCGCATGGGCTGGACGGTATCCGCTGGCCGCCGCACCGGCGACCCGGCGCAGGGCGGTCTGTCCCAAACGCCGATCGCCCGTTACCGTTCCCGGTCGGGGAGGTGCCGGTGTACGTCGTGTCGGTGATCAACTACAAGGGCGGGGTGGGCAAGACCACGGTGACCGCCAACCTCGGCGCGGAGCTGGCGAACCGGGGCATGAAGGTGCTGCTGATCGACCTCGATCCACAGACCAGCCTGACGTTCAGCTTCTACGACCCGGACGCCTGGCGGGAGCGGCTGCGCGACGCCAGGACCGTGAAGCGCTGGTACGACAGCCTGCGCGGGCACGACGGCCCGGTCACCCTCGGCCAACTGGTGGTCTCCCCCGGGCAGGCGAACGCGCACCTCTCCGGCACTGGACGGCTCGACCTGATCGCCTCACACCTCGGTCTGATCGACATCGACCTTGCCCTGGCCCGCGGCGTGGCCAGCGGCGAGGAGTACGACGCGGAGCTGTTCCGGGTACGCGGCGCACTGGCGCAGGCGCTGCACGAGCACGTGCTGGACCCGTACGACATGGTGCTGATCGACTGTCCGCCGAACTTCAACGTGGTCACCCAGTCGGCGATCATCGCCAGCGACCATCTGGTGATCCCGGCGAAGGCCGACTACCTGTCGACCCTGGGCATCGACTACCTCCACGGCAACGTGCAGGAACTGGTCGAGCGGTACAACGCCGACGCCCGTCGGTTCGCCACCACCCGCCGACATCACAAGGTCGCCCCCGGCGTGGCCGGGGTGGTGTTCACGATGATCCAGCTCAAGGCGCAGCGGCCGATCTCGGCCCACCAGACCTTCATGGATCAGACCCGGGCATTGGACCTGCCGGTCTTTCCCACCGCGCTGCGGGAGAACGTGAGCATCTACGCCAGCAATACCCCGCGAGGCGTGCCGGTGGTGCTCCGGGACCGGCTCACCGTCCCGGCGGTCCGCGACGAACTGCGCCAGCTCACCACCGAGTTCCTCGAGAACCTCCAGCCGGAAAGGGCGGCGGCATGACGGACGCGAAGCTCTCCCTCGCCGTACTGGCCCGGGTCGCCGAGTTCCTCCAGCAGCTGCCGGAGGCCGACGTCGCGGATCTCGCCGAGGGCCGGGCCCGGCTGGCGGTGGTGCCGTTCGGCACCTCGTCACCGCGCGTGCCCACGGCTCGTCCGGCACCCGCCGCCCGCACCCCGGCAGCCCGCCGGGACGCGGCGCCGGCCGTCGACCTGGACCAGGCCCGCGCCGCGCTGGCCGGCATGGCCCACCGCGACGACGGTACGGCGTACCTGTCGTCGTGGACCGCCAAGGACCTCAAGGCGCTGGCGGCGGCCCTGCAGATCCGCGGGGTGACCGCCCTGCGCAAGCCGGACCTGATCGACCGGATCGTGGCGCGGACCATCGGCTTCCGCCTGAACTCGGCGGCCATCCGCCAGCTCTGACTTTCCGTGGGTCCTTCCGCCGTCGCTTACCAGCGTGCGGACCAGGCACGGCCACGGCACCCTGCTGACCCGGTGCCGAACGCCTCCGCCCGAGGGTGAGTAGCAACGCTGCGAGCGATATGACTCTGCGGCATATTTATGACTCTGCGGTATATCGCTCGGCGGGCATATGTCCCGGCCGTCGCGACACGCGCAGCTCACCTTGATCGGGCCACGCGTCTAGGCTGGGGACCTCATCGAGAGCGAGGAGGCGGCATGAGCCGGTACGTCGCGCTGCTCCGCGGCATCAACGTCGGCACCGCCACCCGGATCGCGATGACCGACCTGCGCCGCCTCGTCACCGACCTGGGCCACGAGGACGTGAAGACGTACCTCCAGAGCGGCAACGTCGTCTTCACCAGCACGGCGACGGACACCGGGAAGCTGGCGCGGGACATCGAGCGGGCCATCGCCGGGGACCTGGGGATGACCGTCCCGGTGCTGGTCCGCAGCGGCGCCGAGCTGGCCGAGGTGATGGCGGCCAGCCCGTACGTCAAGAAGCAGGACGACCCGACCCGGCTGCTGGTGGCCTTCCTCTCCGCCGAGCCCAGCAAGGCCAAGGTCGCCGCGCTCACCGTGCCCGGCGGGGAGACCGTCGAGTACACGGTGGCCGGTCGGGAGATCCACCTGCACTACCCCGACGGCGGGTACGGCCGCAGCAAGTTCACCAACGCGTACCTGGAGAAGAAGCTCGACGTGGTGGCGACCACCCGGAACTGGAAGTCCGTGCAGGCGCTGCGGGAGCTGGCCGGCGCCTGAGCGGCGCGCGACGCGCAGGGGCCGGGATCCTCCGATCCCGGCCCCTCCCCCGTTGCGGATCCGATCAGAAGCGGTACGCGGTGTGGTACTCCGGCAGGAGCACCCGGCTGCGCGGGGAGGCCTTCCGCACCGCGGCGATCAGGTCGTCCAGGCGCTTGCGGTCGCTCGGCGCGACCGTCGGCGGGTTGGTCAGCGGCGTCTCGAAGTTGTCCCAGTGCACCGGCACCACGACCTTCGGGTAGTCCAGCGCCGCCATCAGCCGGGGCACGTAGTCGGCCGTCGAGGTGGTCGCGGCCGAGGCGACCATCGCCACGTCGGGGGCCAGCCCGGCCAGGTTGCGCTCGTTGAGGTCGCTGGCCCCCATGAAGAAGACCGCGGGACCGTCGGCGATCCGGATCTGGTACGCCAGGGTGTCCCCTTCGGGCAGGTCGGCGATGGTGGCCGGCCGCGGCGGCTGGGTCACCCGTACGCCGGGGAAGGCCACCGAGTACGACCCGTTGCGGCTGTGCAGCGAGCTGACCACCTCGATCGTGTAGTCGCCGAAGTCGAGCACCTCGCCGCCCCGGACCGGGCTGAGCTGCCCGGCCGGCACCCCGTACGCCAGGCCCAGGTGGTACGCGGTCAGCGTGCCGATCACCCGGGCCCCGGTACGGCCGGCGATGTACGGCACGTCGGCGAAGTGGTCCCAGTGGGTGTGCGTAACCAGCACGTTCTCCGCCCGGTCCACGCAGGAGTCGACGGCCCCGGTGTCCACCCGCAGCGGGGTGGCCGGATTGAACGCGCCGGTGAACAGGCCGGTGTCGAAGCGGCTCAGGTACGGGTCCACCAGGACAGTGCGGTCACCGATGTCGATCCGCCAGCCGGACGTACCCCACCAGCGGAAGCTGACCGCGCCGGAGCCACGGGCGGCGGCGACCGGGGCGGTGGTCGCCGCCTGCGCGGGCCCGGCGAGGCCGGCGGCGGCGAACCCGCCGGTCGAGACGGTGGCGGTGCCGACGGCGGCATCGCGCAGGAAACGCCGGCGGTCGTAGCCGGGCGTGCGGTTCTCGGACATGCTGCGCCCTCCCCGTGGGGTTCGGTGATCGGTGAACCCACCCCACCACCGGGGCCGTCGCCATGTCCAAGATCGACGACCGCAACGCTCGATACGTGGACGCATATCAGCCCAGGTCAGCGCCATCGCCGAGGGCGACGACCCCGGCCGAATTCAGCCGGCCCGCAGCGCCTCCACGGCCGCCCGGGCAGCCTCCCCCATCGCCAGGTCCACGTCGATCCGCCGGGTGTTCAGCCGGTCGCTGCGCACGAAGACGGCCATCGCGAACCGGCCGCCGTCCGGGTACTCGGCGACGCCCGCCTCCAGGTGCAGGCCGGGCAGCGTGCCGGTCTTGGCGGCGACGCGGACGCCGGGCGGGAAGCCGGACGCGAGCCGGGTCCAGAAGAGCTGCCGCGCCATCAGCTCGCGGACCATCGCGCAGGCGGCCGGCGGTCCGGCCTCGTCGCGCCAGATGAGCCCGAGCAGCCGAGTGATCTCCCGGGCCGTGCTGGAGGTGGTCTGCGCCGGGTCGAAGACCCGCATCGCCCGTACCTGCTCGTCGCTCAGGGTCGGGAAGATGCGCGCGAAGTCCGCCTCCGTACGCGCCCCGACGTCGGCCAGCATCATCTCCACCAGTTGACGAGGGCCACCCAGGACCCGGGTACGCGGCAGCCCCAGTTCGGCGGTGAGCATCGGCAGCACGTCCGGGCCGACCCGACGCAGCAGCAGGTCGGCGGCCGTGTTGTCGGTGACCGACATGGCGAAGTACGCGAGGTCGCGCAGGGACACCTCGGCATCGTCCGCGCACCCGGCGATGCCCCAGCCGCCGAGCCGGTCCTCGGCGCGTACCAGCACCCGCTCGGTCGGGTCGACCTGTCCGGCGGCGACCTGCCGGGCGAACTCCAGCACCAGCAGGATCTTGAAGACCGACGCGATCACCACCTGCTCGTCCGCCGCGACGGCCACCTCCCGCGCGGCGTCGTCCACGTCCACGGCGTGCACGCTTCCGCTGATCCCCGCCCGGCCGAAAATCTCCGCGATCCGCTCCCCCACGCTCACCTGCCCACGCTAACCCCCACCCCCTCTCGGCGATCTTGCAGTTTGGGCTGGCGATATGCCTCTCCTGGCGGTCCTGCCGACACCACAACGGCAAGATCGCGGGAGCGCGGGCGGGGGTTAGGGTCGGGGTGTGGATCTCCTGCGGCATCTGCGGCACTTCGTGGTCGTGGCCCGGGAGTTGCACTTCGGGCGGGCGGCCGAGGTGCTGGGGATGGCGCAGCCGCCGCTGAGCCAGTCGATCCAGCGGCTGGAACGCGAACTGCAGGTCGAACTCTTCGACCGGTCGCGGCGGCAGGTCCGGCTCACCACCGCCGGTCAGCTGCTGCTCGGCGAGGCCGACGAGCTGCTCGCCGCCGAGCAGCGGCTGCGCAACGTCATCCACCAGGTACGGCAGGGTGCGCTGGGCGTACTGCGGGCCGGGGTGCCGCCGGAGACGCCGGCGGTGACGCTGCGCGCCCTGCTGGACCGGCTCGCCGCCCGGGCGCCCGGGCTCGACGTCGACCTGCACGAGCTGACCAGCGCCGAACAGGTCCGGATGCTCGCCGAGGGACGGCTCGACGCGGGCCTGCTGCACCACCCCGTCGACTCCGCCGGGCTGCGGTTCGGACCGGCGGTGGACGTACCGCTGGGAGTGCTGCTGCCCCGGGCGGCGCCGCTGGCCCGGGCCCGGCAGGTCGACCTGGCCGAGCTGGCGGGCCTGGACCTGATCACCGCGCCGCCGGCCACCGCGCCCGGCTGGCACGACCACCTCCTGGCGGTCTGTCGGCGGCACGGCTTTGCGCCCACCCGGGTACGGCACGCCCGCAATCCGGAGTTCCTCTTCGGGCTGCTGCTGGCCGGCGGCGCGGTGGCGATCGAGCCGGAGGCGCTGGCCCGCCGGGAACCCCGGATGGCGTGGCGGCCCATCGTCGGCACGCCGCTGGTGAAACGGACCTCGACGGCCTGGCCGGACCGGTCGGCGCATCCCGCCGCACCCATGTTCGGGCAGCTCGCGGCGGAGGTTCTGGCCGTCGCCGAACCCCCGCCCGGCTCGGCGGCGATCGCGCCGGCCGCCCGCCCGTGGCCGGTGCTGTTCGAGGCCGGGCAGACCGCTGACCCGGCTCCCGCCGGGCGGGTTGGCGCAGATCACCCGGCTCGTCCGTGAGGAGCGGTCCGCAGCGGGTACCACGAACAGGTTGCACGGCCCGGCGCAGCGCATGGAAGCGTTCCCGGGCACCCCCGACGATGGGAGACAAGGCTTCGATGGCCGCGAACACCATTCCCCAGATCCCGCTCAACGACGGCAACACCATCCCGCAGCTCGGCTTCGGGGTCTTCCAGATCGAGCCGAAGGACACCGTCGAGGCGGTCGGTCGGGCCCTCGAGGTCGGCTACCGGCATATCGACACCGCCGAGATGTACGGCAACGAGGCCGAGGTGGGCCAGGCGGTCCGCACCTCCGGGCTGGACCGCGGCAACGTCTTCGTCACCAGCAAGCTCAACAACGGCTTCCACCGTCCCGACGACGCCCGCAAGGCGTTCGAGTCGACGCTGGCGGCGTTGAAGTTCGACTACATCGACCTGTTCCTGATCCACTGGCCGCTGCCCACCCTCTACGACGGCGACTTCGTCTCCACCTGGAAGGTGCTGGAGGGGTTCCAGCGCGACGGCCGGGCCCGCTCGATCGGCGTCTCCAACTTCCAGGTCCCGCACCTGGAGCGGCTGGCCGCCGAGGCGGACGTGACGCCGGCGGTGAACCAGATCGAGGTGCACCCCTACTTCGGCAACGAGGAGGTGCGGGCGTACGGCAGGGCGCACAACATCCTCACCGAGGCGTGGTCGCCGATCGCGCAGGGCAAGGTGCTCGACGACCCGACCCTGGTGGACATCGCCGAGCAGGTCGGCCGGACGGTGGCGCAGGTGGTGCTGCGCTGGCACGTGCAGCGCGGCGACATCGTCTTCCCGAAGTCGACCACCCCGAGGCGGATCGAGGAGAACTTCCAGATCTTCGACTTCGAGCTGGACGACGCGACGATGGACCGGATCACCGCGCTGGACAAGGGCGAGGCCGGCCGCCAGGGCCCCAACCCGGACACGTTCGACTACGTACCGAGCTGAGCGCCAACGGGGCCCCGGTTCCCGGGGCCCCGTCCACTTCTTACGAGACTGCTACGGACCCCGCGCCGGGCTGGTGACGGCCCGGAAGGGCAGGTTGGCTCAGGTCATCCTTGTCCGCATGAAACGGGGTACCGGAATGCGACCGTCCACTCTGCTCCGACCATTGGGCGCCGCCGCTGTCGCGGTGGCGCTGCTCGCCCTCGCCCCGGTCGGGGCGGGCGCCGACCCCGGGGGCCGCCCCGGCAAGCCCAGCCCCAGCGGCACCACCGCCTTCCCGCCGGCGATCGTGTCCGGCACGGTGACCCCCTCGACCATCACGGCCGGGCAACTGGCCATCCAGACGATCAACCTGAGCGCCCGGGCGCCGCAAGGCGGGCTCTGGATCTCCCTCTCCGCCCCCGACGTCGTCTACTCCGCATTCGTCGGTTCCTACGTGGTGGTGCCGGAGGGGAAGTACAGCGTCAGCTTTCCCATCCGGGTCTCCGCCAACGTCACCGAGCCACGGCAGGTGACCCTCTACGCGAACGCACCAGGACAGAGCTCCGTCCCCGCCGGAAAGGTCACCGTCCAGCCGATCGACCCGGCTGTGCAGGCGATCAAGGAGCTGCGGTTCGACCAGCGGGTGGTCGTCGGTGGTCAGCGCGTGACCGGAACGGTGGAGCTGACCGCCCCCGCCCGGCCCGGCGGCCAGCACGTCGACCTCTGGTCGAACAGCTCCTACGGCGGGGTCTACGTGCAGGTGCCGGCCCTGGCCGTGGTGCCCGAGGGAACCACCACGGCCAGCTTCACCGTCCCCGTCCAGCTCGACGGTGGACCCAACGAGGGCAATCCCGGCGCGTACCTGGGCACCAGCCGGGACAGCACGCCCGTCGCGGCGGTGCCGTCGACGTTCGCCGTCGGTCCCGGCTTCGTCCGGATCGGCACCACGGTCAACCACGTGGTCGGCATTGGCGACGCCCCGAACCCGGACGGCACCCGGGTTTCCCTCTCCATCGACATGCCGGGCGTGACCGTCCCGGCCTCCGTCGACATCCCGCCGGGCAGCCCGGGAGCAGTCTTCCCGGTCACCGGCGCGGCCGACCTGTCGCCGTCCGCGCGGGCCACCCTCACCGCGACCTGGAACGGGCAGACCGCCACGGTTTCCGTGATCACCGGCTACTGAATCACCAGCTGTAGCGAGCACCGACCGGTGCGACGCCTGCGATGAGGGGCTCAGCAGGGCTCCCTCCTCGCGTCAAGAAGGACCGCGGTCTGCCGGTTGCCCTGCTGTCGTCGCTGATCGTCACCACCTGCGGCGAACGCGGCCAATCCCGGCTACTGCGCCACCGACCTGAACCACCACAGCGGCTTCCGTACGCCGAAGGAGGGCGCCGAGGTGAGCGTGCATCTGGCGACCCTGCCGGCGGACGGGCCGAGTGGCCTGCTCTGGGGTTTCCAGATGGACGCCGGCGGTGGCTACGGCGTACTGCCCTGGTGAGGGCTTGACTTCGAGCGCGCTCGAACGGTGAGGCTGGTCGGCGACGGCTCATCCAGCGGGGAGGACCCATGAGATACCGCACGATCGGCACGGACCCGGCGACCCGCCGCGAGGTCAGCGTCCTGAGCCTGGGCGCGATGCTCTTCGGCACCGCCACCGACGAGGCCACCTCGTACGCCATCCTCGACCGGTACGTCGAGGCCGGTGGCACGTTCATCGACACCTCGGACAACTACGCGTTCTGGATGAACGGCGGACAGGGCGGGGAGAGCGAGGAGCTGCTGGGCCGGTGGCGGCGCAGCCGGGGCGTCGGGAACGAGATCGTCATCGCCACGAAGCTCGGCGCGCGGCCCCTCGCCCCCGGCACCAGCTACCTGGACAACCCGGAGGGGCTGTCGGCGAAGGTGATCCGGGAGTCGACCGAGCGCAGCCGGGAACGCCTCGGCGTGGAGCGGCTGGACCTGCTCTACGCGCACATCGAGGACCGGACCGTGCCGCTGCGGGAGACGGTGGAGGGCTTCGCGGAGCTGGTCGGCGAGGGCACGGTCGGCCTGCTGGGGGCGAGCAACCACCGCGCCTGGCGGGTGGAGCGGACCCGGGCCATCGCCGCCGCGGTCGGCCTGCCCGGGTACGAGGTGCTCCAGTACCACCACACCTACCTGCACCGCCGTCACGACCTGCCCAGCGAGCTGGACCCGGACGGCGACGTGGGGTCGGTCGGCCCCGACCTGGCCAGCTACCTGCGGGCCGAGCCGGACCTGGCCCTGGTCGCCTACTCGCCGCTGATCCGCGGCGGCTACACCCGGACGGACAAGCCGCTCGGCCAGGACTACGACCTGCCCAGCGTCCCCGCCCGGCTCGCCGCGCTGCGGGCGGTGGCCGACGAGACCGGGGCGACGGTGAACCAAGTGGTGCTGGCCTGGCTGATGGGCGGCGACATCCCGGCGATCCCGCTGGTGGGGGCCTCGTCGGTGGCGCAGCTGGAGGAGAGCCTGGCCGCGGCCGACCTGGAACTGACGGCCGAGCAGCGGGCGAAGCTGGACGCGGCGCGCTGACAACCGCTCTGGGTGGGCGGGTGCACCCGCCCACCCAGGCCGGTCCCGCCTCAGGAGACGTCGGTGAGGTCGATGCGCCAGTCGTTGGAGCGCATCAGGTGCCCCGGCGGGTACTCGAACTCGGTCTCGCCGAGGAGGGTGAAGCCGGCCTTGCGGCAGACCGCGTTCGACGGCGGGTTGTCCACCGACGGGTAGGCGTGCGCCCACCGCAGCCTCCGCTCCGCCGCGGCCGCCGCGACGGCCGCGCGCACCGCCCCGGTCGCCAGCCCCCTCCCCTGGTACGCGGGCAGGACGGCCCAGCCCATCTCGTAGACCGGCTCGTCGCGCCACCGGCGTTCCCAGTAGCCGACGCTGCCGACCTTCACACCGTCGGGCAGCACGATGGTGAACATGGTGCCGCTGCGCGGGCCGGGGCCGCGGACGTACCGCTCGTGCCGGGCGACCACCTGCTCGTCGGTCTCCGGCCCGCCGGTGTGGTCCCGGATCTCGGGTGCGTTGAGCTGCCGCAGCAACTCCAGGTCGTCGGCGCTCCACCGCGCGATGCGTACGTCGGTCACGTCGCCCTCGTTCCGCCCGTCGTGGTGCCGGCCCTACCGGACCCGATTGGCCCAGCGCCAGTTGTGCAGGAAGCCGTGCTTGACGCCGCCGAAGAAGTACGACCACACCGGACTGGTGGCGTAGGGGCCGATCTCGTCGAACATCGCCTTCGCCTCGTCCCGCCGGTCGGACAGGACGTAGGCGAGGGCGAGCCAGTTGCGGCACACCATCGCGTCGGCGTGCGTGGGACGGCCGGCCGCGCGCCACTTTGCCGCGCAGGCGTCGTACTCCTGCCGCACCTCCGGGCGCTGGAAGTACTGCCGGCAGGCCAGCAGGCCGCCCGATGTGGTGGTGCCCCAGTTGAACTCGCGCATCGCGTACTCGAAGTGCGCGAACAGGGGTAGCAGGGTGACCGCCGTCCCGGGCGGGGCCGCGGCCGCCGTCTCCCGGGCCAGGGCGAACATCTGCTCGTGCGAGCCGTACCACTTCTCGCAGAGAAAGCTCACCGCCGCGAGATGGACCGGGAAGTTGAACGGGTCACGCCGTCGCGCCTCGCTGAACGCCTGGCGGAACTCCTCCTGCCGGGTGCGGCCGTCGGCGAACATCGCCCACAGCACGTCGATCCACGGGACGGGATCGTGGGGCGCGAGGGCGATGGCCCGGCGCCCGGCGGCGGCGGCCTGGGCCGACAGTTCCGCGAAGCCCTGGAACTGCTCCTGCGTGGTCTCGCTCGCCGGGGCTGACCCCCGCGCCCGGCTGGCCCGTTCCGCGAGCGTCGCCGCGAGGAGGACGGCGGCGGTGGGATCGTCGGGAGCGGACACCAGCCAGGCGTCGAGCCACGTGTCGTCGGCGGCGGCGTCGCTGAGGACGGCGACACGG
>JBARAE010000023.1:0-5696 GCA_049791715.1 Micromonospora sp. | reverse complement strand
GAGCGGGCCCCCGCCGGCCGGCGGCGGGTCGCGTCGTCGGCGATGATCACGGTGGCCACCATCAGCGCGACGCAGAGGCTGAACAGCCAGGAGTCGTCGGCGACGAGTTTCGCGGCGACCGGGGCCTGGATGGCGGCGAGCAGGAAGCCGAGCCAGGCGACGCGACGCTGACGTGGGGTGAGGATGCCGGAGCCCTGTTGCATTCCGAAAGTCTTACGCGGCACCGGGGGGTTGCCGTCACCCGTTCGGCCGATTCTGGATGGGCTGTCCGCTTTCCCGACCCGTCCGGACCTCACTTTTTGTCGTTTCGGCTGAGGCGTTCGTCACCGCCGAAGTGCGCCGTCTGGTAAGGCAGGATGGTCGGTCGTGTCGACCGCTCCCACCCCACCCCGGGCCTCCCTGCTCCTGCTGGCCTACCTCGCCTTCGTCAGCCTCGGCCTGCCCGACGGGCTGATCGGGGTCGGCTGGCCCTCGATCCGGGCCGATCTCGGCGTACCGACGGAGGCGGTCGGCGTGGTGCTCACCGCGGGAACCGTCGGCTACCTCACCTCCAGCGTGCTCGCCGGCTTCACCCTCGCCCGGCTCGGCGTCGGGTGGCTGCTCGCCGGCAGCACGCTGCTGGCCAGTCTGGCCCTCACCGGGTACGCGCTGACCCCCGCCCTCGCCCTGATGACCGGCTGCGCGCTGGTGCTCGGACTCGGCTCCGGCGCGATCGACTCCGGGCTCAACGCGTACGCCGCCGGGGCGTTCGGCCCCCGGCACATGAACTGGATGCACGCGTTCTTCGGTCTCGGCGTGGCGATCGGGCCGCTGATCATGACCGGTGCGCTCAGCGCGGGTCTGGCCTGGCGCTGGGGGTACGGCATCGTGGCCACCGCGCAGGTGGCGCTGGCCACGGCGTTCGCGCTCACCGTACGGGCCTGGCGCGACCGGGGCGCCGCCGGTCGGGCCGTACCGCCCGACCCGGTGGCACCCGCGGTGGTGCCCGGCGGACGGGCGGAGACCCCGACCCCGGACCGGAATGTGCGGGCGGCGCGGGTCGGGGAGACCCTGCGGCTGCCGGCGGTCTGGCTCGGCGCGGTCGCCGAGCGGCTGGGCACCTCACGGGTGCTGCGGGGCAGCCTGTTCGGCATGGCGGCGGGAGCGCTGCTGATCGCCCTGCCCGCGCCGGCCTGGGTGGCGGTGGCCGGGCTGCTGGTGATCGGCTTCGCCGCGGCCCCGGTCTTCCCGCTGCTCACCCTCACCACCGCCGAGCGGGTCGGTGGGGCGCACGCCGACCGGACCATCGGCCTGCAGATCGGCGCGGCCGGCCTGGGCGGCGCGCTGGTACCGGCCGGGATCGGCCTGCTGCTCGGCCGTACCTCCGTCGAGGCACTCGGCCCCGCGCTGGTGGTGCTCGCGGTGGCCCTGATCGTCCTGTACGCCACGGGGTCGCGCCGGCCGGTCCCGGTCGCCGCCTGACGCCGCAGAACCGCCCGCTCGGGCCGGCCTGCCGCCGAGGCGGGGGCCGGGCGACCCGGGCGGGTCGGGCTCACATGGTGTCCGGGCCGGTCCGTCCGGTCGTCGAGGGCCGGTACGCCCGCTCGGTGTCGGTCATCTCCTGCCGCTCGGCCTCGGGCCCGGCACCCCGGTCCACCGGCTCGGGACCGTGCCCGAACGCCGCCTCCTCGCCGGCGTCGTTGCCGGTGACGTCGTCGGTCTGCCCGTCGAGGGTCGAGCCGCCGAGCGCCCGCTCCAGCTCCCGCAGGGGAGTCTTCTCCTCGTCGCGCCACACGTGGCTGTCGTTGTCGGTCATTCCCCGTCGGTACCCGGGGGCGATGATCGCAAACAACCGGCCCCCGGACACGCCGATGGCCGCCGGGTCACCGGCGGCCATCGCGAATGTCACGTCCCGGGGGGTCAGGGGGTCACGGTTGGGGGCGGTCGACCTTGCCGCGCCAGGCGCCGGTCTCCTGACCGCGCCGCTCGATGAACTGCTTGAACCGCTCCAGGTCGCCCTTGGCCCGGCGGTCCACCACGCCCAGCCTGTCGCCGGCCTGCTCGATCACGCCGTGCGGCTCGAACTCCATCTGCAGGGTGACCCGGGTGTTCCCCTCGTCGAGACGGTGGAAGGTCACCACGCCGGACTGCTGGGTGCCCCCGGTCGACTTCCAGGCGACCCGCTCATCCGGCAGCTGCTCGGTGATCTCGGCGTCGAACTCGCGCTTCACCCCGGCGATCTCGACCGTCCAGTGGGTCATCGTGTCGGAGAGCTGGCGCACCTCCTGCACGCCCTCCATGAAGTGTGGGAACTCCTCGAACTGGGTCCACTGGTCATAGACGGTCCGGATCGGGACGGCGACGTCCACGTGCTCGACAACGCCACTCATGAAGAACCCTCCTCTGCGCGCCGGTGACAGTTCGGATCGTGGGCCGATCCGGTCACCAGCGGGTCGTCTCGTTCTTGTGTCCGAGCGCGGCCCACACCTCGGAAACCGTCTGGTAACGGGTGCCCTCGGGCAGGGTCTCCAGTGCGGCGACGATGTCGGCCGGGGCCGCGTTCTCCCGCGCGTTGGCGACCAGCGCCTCCCGGTCCCCGGGCAGGGCCGACATCGTGATGAACCGGCCGAGCCGGCTGCGCTCCTCGACGTCGTCCATGCTCATGCCCTGCGGATTGCCGCCGCGGGACGCGCCGGCGGTCACCGTCTTCGGCTCGGGCTGGTCCTCGCCCGCCGGCTCCGGCTGGCGGGACTCCTCGACCCGTGAGCCACCGGCCCCCGGCCCCTGCAACAGGCCTTCGACCTCGCGGCTCATCTGCTCGTCAACCCTGGGTCCGTGCTTGCTGCTGCCACGTTCCATGCCTGCTGACATGCCCGAGGGGACCGCCGGTAAACCGGCGCCGGTCGCCGTCACCCGGTCACGAGTCGGCCGGCGCGCGCGGCGGCAGGACCGGCTCGCCGGGGTCTCCCGCGCCGGCCTGCATCACCCGGCCGCGCTGGAGTTCGGCGTTGACCTGCACGCCCAGCAGCAGCGCCGAGTTGGACAGGTAGAGCCAGACCAGGAAGGCGATGACCGCACCGAGGCTGCCGTACGTCACGTCGTAGGAGCCGAAGTTGGCGACGTAGAGGCCGAAACCGAAGGAGGCGAGGGCCCACGCCAGCAGGGCCAGCCCGCCGCCCGGGGTGAGCCAGCGGAACCGCGGCTGCCGGACGTTCGGGGCGATCCAGAACAGCAGCGACAGCAGCGTCATCATCACCAGCGCCAGCACCGGCCATTTGGCGATGCTCCACACCGTTCTGGCCAGCCCGCCCGCGTGCAGCCGTTCGCCCACCGCGTCGGTCACCGGCCCGCTGACGATCAGACCGGTGGCGAGGATCGCGAACAGGATCAGGGACACCCCGGCCAGGCCGATCTGCAACGGCCGCAGCCGGTAGAACGGGCGGCCCTCCTCGACGCCGTAGATGGCGTTGGACGCCCGGGTGAACGCCCCGATGAACCCCGAGGCCGACCAGAGGGCACCGAGCAGACCGAAGCTGAGCAGCACCTTCGCCGAGCCCTGCTGCTCGACCACGCCACGTACCACTCCGACGAAGCTGTCGTTGCCGACGACCGAGCCGGCACCGATCTCCCTGGCCAGGCCGATCACCGTGTCCACGGTGCGCTCACCCTCGGAAACCAGGCCCACCAGCGCGACCACCACGATGGTGGACGGGAAGAGCGCCAGCACGCCGTAGTAGGTGAGCGCCGCCGCCCAGTCCGCGCAGTTGTCCTTGACGAAGTTCTTCCCGCTGCGGACCAGCACTCCGCGCCAGGTCGCCCAGCTCAGCTGGCGTACCCGGCGGGGGATCCGGGCTCGCTGCCGGCCGGTGACCGCCGGCTCCGTCGTCGCTGCCATGAACCCGCCCCCTGTTCTCACCGCCCGGGCGCACCCCCGCGCGTGGCCCCGGCGGTACCCCGCCCGCAAAATCGACAAACCGGGTACCGGTTTGCCGCCGGGGCGTGGGGGAACGGTCAACAGGGAGCCCACTACGCGAGGAGGACGAGATGCCCGGGCGCGAGGTACTGCCCAGCACGCTGCGGCGCTCCCCGGAGAAGGCCCAGCGGACGTGGGAGAAGGCGCACGACTCGGCGGTCGAGACGTACGGCGAGGGGGAGCGGTCGCACCGCACCGCGTTCGCCGCCGTCAAGAACGAGTTCGAGAAGGTGGGCGACCACTGGGAGCCGAAGGGGCGCAAGGGGCCGAGCGACCGGCAGGCCGCCGGTGGCGGCCCGCAGCGGCGGGCCAAGACGGCCGCCGGCGTCGACGCCAACGCCCCCAAGGACCACCTCATGGAGGTCGCCAAGAAGCTGGACGTGCCGGGTCGGTCCCGGATGACCAAGGCGGAACTGGTCAAGGCGATCCAGAAGGTGAACGACAAGGCCACCCGCGAGGCGCGCGGCGGCCGCTGACCCACTGACCGCACGGGAGCCCGGGACCACTGGTCCCGGGCTCCCGTCGTCGTACGGTCACCAGTGGCCGCCGCCCGGGGCCTCGATGTGCACCGTCTTCACCGTGCTGAACTCGTCCAGCAGCTCCGGTCCGTACCCGAAGCCCTGGCCGCTGCCGCGGCGCGGCTGCGCGGCGCCGCCCGGCGCGCCGCCGAAGACCGCGTTGATCTTCACGGTCCCGACCGGCAGCTCCCGCCAGGCCCGCTGCGCGTGGCTCATGGACCCGGTGAGCACCGTGGCCGCCAGCCCGTACGGCGAGTCGGCCGCGCAGCGCAACCCCTCGCTGAACGAGTCGACCACGATCACCGGCGCGACCGGGCCGAACGTCTCCTCCCGGACCAGCGCCATGTCGTGCCGGCAGTCCGCCACCACCGTCGCCGGGTAGAACGCGCCCGGGCCGTCCGGCAGCGTCCCGCCGGCACGCACCTGCGCCCCCTCGGCCACCGCGGCGGTGACCTGCCCGTGCACATGGTCACGGTGCCGCCGGTCCACCAGCGGCCCGAGCTGGGTTCCCGGGTCCCGGCCGGGCCCCATGGTGAGGGCGGCGGCCCGCTCCACCAGCGCGTCGACGAAGTCCTCGGCGACGTCGCGGTGCACGTAGATCCGTTCCACCGCGACGCAGATCTGGCCCGCGTTGGCGAAGCAGCCCAGCGCGGCCTGCTCGGCCGCCCACACCGGATCGATGCCGGCGTCGACCACCAGCGGGTCGCTGCCGCCGTTCTCCAGCAGCACCTTGGCGCCGGTCCGGGCGCCCGCGGCGGCGATTGCCCGGCCGGTCGCGGTGGAGCCGACGTGCGCCACCACGTCCAGCTCCTGGCCGGCCAGCGCCGCGCCCACCTCCGCGCCGCCGGTGAGCAGCGACAGCACCCCGGCCGGTAGCGCGGAGTCCAGCGCCTTCGCCAGCAGCCAGCCGGTGCCCGGCGTCCGCTCACTCGGCTTGTAGAGCACCACGTTGCCGGTGACCAGGGCCGCGCCGAGCAGGCCGCAGGAGACCGCCACCGGGTCGTTCCAGGGGGTGATCGCGGCCACCACACCGCGCGGCTCGGGGGCCATGAAGTCCAGCGCGGAATGCCCGCCGTGCAGGGTCCGCCCGCCGCGGACCGGGCCCAGCTCGGCGTACTGCCGCAGCGTGCCGACGCCGGCCGCCACCCCGCCGCGTGCGTCGTCCAGCGGCTTGCCCATCTCCGCCGTCGTCGCCTGCGCCAGCTCCTCGGCGGCCGCCTCCACGG
>JBARAE010000022.1:0-2743 GCA_049791715.1 Micromonospora sp. | reverse complement strand
GACCAGGAGCGCGGCCAACGCCGCGAGCAGCACCGGCGGCCGGCGCCAGGCGGGCGCTCCGGTCACCTTCGTCGCCGGTGCCGGCGCCGCCGCGTCCCAGGTGGCGGTGGCGCAGTCGTACGGCCGGGTGCCGTCCGTGCCGTACGCGCAGGCGGGTGCCGTCACCGGCCGGCCCGGCCCGGTCGTGGCCAGCGCCGTGTTCAGCGTGGTGGTGCTGTTCGCCGGCAGTCGGAGCCGCCAGGTCACCTCGCTGCCGGCGCTCGGCGTGGCCGGAGGGGTGGCCCGGCCGCCGGCGGTCACGGTGGTCGCCTTCGACCCCGGCGGCACCTCCTGCCGCACGGTCGTCTCGACCATCGTGCTCCCGGCGTTCCGGACGTGGATCCGGTAGCCCGGCGCCGGCGTGCTCGACGGGGCGATCGCCACGGTGACCGGCGGTGCCGAGGCCGGGAGCGGTGCGGTCGTGGCGGGTGCCACCGCGGGCGGTGCCGCCGGTATTCCGGTCGCGACCGGCGGAGTCGGTGCCGGCGTCGCGTGCGCCGGTGCCGCCGCTGCCCGGTCCGCTGTGATGGGCAGTGCCGGCACGGCGGCGAGGATGCCGAGACAGTGCACGAACACTGCGAGGGCTCTGTGGTGTCGTCTCGATGCAGGCATACGAACGAACCTCCGGACCCGAAGCTATGGGGCCGGGGCTGCCGTGCGGGTACGAAGCCGGCATTCCCGCCCCGCTGACCGCCCGACGGCGTACCCTGCGTCCCTCGACGGCCGGTACGGCGGCGTGCCGGTGCCGGGCCGGAGTACAGGGGGCGGCATCGGGGATAGATTGGCCGGGTGCGTATCGCTCGTTTTGCTCATGCCAAGGGAATGTCGTTCGGGGTCGTCGAGGGCGAGCCGGAGGCCGGGCCGCAGGGCCTGACCATCGCCGAGATCGAGGGGCACCCGTTCGGCAAGATCCAGTTCTCCGGTGCCCGGTGGGCGCTCTCCGACGTCCGGCTGCTCTCGCCGATCCTGCCGAGCAAGGTGGTCTGCGTCGGCCGCAACTACGCCGAGCACGCGGCCGAGCACGGTAGCGAGGTGCCGAAGGAGCCGTTGCTCTTCCTCAAGCCCTCGACCTCGGTGATCGGGCCGCGCGACGCGATCCGGCTGCCGATCTTCTCCAAGCAGGTCGAGCACGAGGCGGAGCTGGCCGTGGTGATCGGGGCGCCGGGCGCGCGCCGGGCCGACCGGGCCGCCGCCGAGCGGGCCATCTTCGGTTACACCTGCGCCAACGACGTCACCGCCCGGGACCTTCAGCGGTCGGACGGGCAGTGGACCCGGGCGAAGGGGTTCGACTCGTTCTGCCCGATCGGCCCGTGGATCACCACCGGGCTCGACGTCTCCGACCTGGAGATCCGGTGTGAGGTCGGCCGCAACCCCGAGGAGATGGAGGTACGCCAGCTGGGCCGGACGAAGGACATGGTCTTCGACGTTCCGGCGCTGGTGTCGTACATCTCCCACGTGATGACGCTTCTTCCCGGCGACGTGGTGCTGACCGGTACGCCGGCGGGGGTTAGCCCGCTCACCGACGGGGATACGGTCACCGTGCGCATCGAGGGGATCGGGGAGCTCACCAACCCGGTCGTACCGGTCGCCTGATCCGTCCGACGCCTCGTTTCCGCAGGTCAGGTGCGGTTCGGGGGATTGGATTTGGCCTGGCGGCACCGGGAGGGTAAAGTTCATTCCCGGCGCCGCAAGGGGCCAATGGGGTATGGGGTAATTGGCAGCCCGACTGATTCTGGTTCAGTTAGTCTAGGTTCGAGTCCTGGTACCCCAGCGCAGCCGTCGATTCGCGAGAATCCCGGTCGCTGGACTCTGATAGAGTGCAGCTTCCTCGTCACCAGAATGAGGAAGCACGAAGTTCTGGCCCCGTCGTCTAGCGGCCCAGGACGCCGCCCTCTCAAGGCGGTAGCGCCGGTTCGAATCCGGTCGGGGCTACAGCGCTGACAGCCCGTCCCACTTCCGTGGGGCGGGCTTCTTCGTGTCGGTACGCGGACTCTCCCGGCCCGGCCGACCCCCTCGTGGAGCGCTGGGGTGGTGCCGCTAGACTACTGCCGCACCGCCCGCCGAGGTGGTGAAGCAGGAAAAGTGCCTGGCCCCGTCGTCTAGCGGCCCAGGACGCCGCCCTCTCAAGGCGGTAGCGCCGGTTCGAATCCGGTCGGGGCTACCACATCGAACGGCCCGTCTCGTCACCCGAGACGGGCCGTTCGCCATTCACCGACCCCCGCTCCCGCTCGCGGTCCGTCGCGGCGCCGGTGATCAAGAAGTTTGGGTCCGGTTCAGGGGCGAAGGCGGACGCAAACTTCTTGATCAACGGGGCGACCCGGCCGGGGGTCAGAGGCCGGAGAGGCGTTGGCCGGCGCGGACGACGGCCATCGCGTGGCGTTCACCGGGGCGGCGGCCCAGGCGCTCGATGGGGCCGGAGATGCTGATCGCGGCGATGACCCGGCCGGTGCGGTCGCGGATCGGGGCCGAGACGCTCGCCACACCGGCCTCCCGCTCGGCGACGCTCTGCGCCCAGCCGCGGCGACGCACCTCCGCCAGGGTGCGGCCGGTGAACTTCGAGCGGGGCAGCAGCGGCATGACCGCCTCCGGTGGCTCCCAGGCGAGCAGGATCTGCGCCGCCGAGCCCGCCGTCATCGGCAGCACCGAGCCGACCGGCACGGTGTCCCGCAGGCCGCTCGCCCGTTCGGCGGCGGCCACGCAGATC
>JBARAE010000021.1:0-4448 GCA_049791715.1 Micromonospora sp. | reverse complement strand
GTTCGTGGCCGCGGCCGCGGCGCCCCGCCGGCTCGGTCTGCTGCTCGCGCGCAAGGGCGCGGTGGCGGTCGGCGTCGCAGCGGGGGAGGAACTGGTGGTCTCCAAGGTGGACACGCGTTACGTGCAGGGGCGCACCGCCGCGGGCGGGTGGTCGCAGCAGCGCTTCGCCCGCCGGCGGGACAACCAGGCCAAGGCTGCGCTCGCCGACGCGGTGGAGCTGGCCGCTCGGCTGCTGTTGCCGGAAGCGCCGGCACTGGCCGCCCTGGTCTGCGGCGGCGACCGTCGGAGCGTGGACACCGTGCTGGCCGAACGGCGGCTCGCGCCGCTCGCCGCGCTGCGCGCGGAACGGCTGCTCGACGTACCCGAGCCTCGGCACGCGGTGCTGGTCGCCGCGATCGCCGCCGCCCGGGCGGTACGGATCCTCGTCCGCGATCCGGAACGCGGGCCGGCCGCCTGAGCCGGCGGTGGACGAGTCACGAGGCGGTACGCGCCGGCGGACGCACCACGATCCGGACGAGCAGCGCGACGACCACCGTCAACCAGGCCACCGACAGGCCGTCGTACCCCCAGGCGCCGGCCATGACCCCGGCGAGCAGCGCGCCCGACGCGGACGCCAGCTGGACGAGGAAGTCCGCGGCGCCCTGCGCCATGGTGCGCAGCTCTCCCTCGGTGGCCGAGACGATCAGGACGGAGCCGGCCAGGTAGCCGGCGGACCAGCCGGCGCCCAGCAGGGTCAGCCCGATGCCGACCACGACGCTGTCGCCCTCGTGCGACAGGGCGAGGGTGACGGCGGACGCGGACAGCACGCCGAGGCTCGCCACCAGCAGCGGGAACGGCCCGAACCGGTCGGCGAGGTAGCCGACGAGCGGACCGGGCAGGTACATCGCCGCGGTGTGCACGCCGATCACCAGGCCGATGGCGGTGAGCGTGGCGGCGCCGTGGGTCAGGTGGATCGGCGCCATGTTCATCAGCGAGATCATGGTGGTGTGGACGGTCACCACCACCGCGATGCCGAGCCGGGTCCGGGGGTCGCGCAGGCTCGCGGCCAGTGCGGCGCGGGTGTCACGGCGCTCCCGGACCTTCTCCCGTCCGAGCGAGCGGGCCACCAGCAGCGGATCGGGCCGCAGCGTCGCCAGCACCAGGACACCGGCGACGGCGAGGCCGATGCCGACGGCGGCGAACGGGGCGGTGTACTCCGCGAGGCGGCCGGCGCCGAGGTTCTCCACCGCCCCGGACAGGGGCGGCCCGAGCACCGACCCGGCGATCGAACTCCAGGAGAGCATGCCCATCGTCCGGCCCACCCGGTCGGCGTCCGCGAGGTCCGTCACGGCGAACCGGGCCTGGAAGCCCGCCGCCAGCGCGGCGCCGGTCGCCACCGCACCGGCCAGCAGCAGGGGATAGCTCGACACCGTCGCGCTGGTGACCACCAGCGCTGAGCCGAGCGCGCCCATCAGGTAGCCGGTGCCGATCCCCATCCGGCGGCCCCGCTTGATCGAAAGCGCGGCCAGCGGCAGCGTGAACAGCACGCCGCCGCTGAAGAGCAGGCCCTGGGCGAAGCCGGCCCGGCCGGCCGAACCGGTCATCCGTTCGGCGATGAGCGAGATCAGCGGGCCCGTCATCGCGAAGACCAGGGCGAAGACCGCCTGCACCGCCAGGAGCGCCACCACGACGCGGCGCTGGATGTGGCGCAGCGCCGCGTCGTCGATGGTCGCCGTGGCCTCGTCGCGGGTACCGGCGTGGGACGTCATGGTGCTCTCCAAGCGATGACTGCTACCACGGCTGCGGGTGCCTAGCGGAGCTGTTCCTCGGGCCTGCGGCGGGCGATCTCGTCGGGAGCGTCCTCGACGGGATATCCGTCCGTGCGTCGGGCGGGCACGCCCGCGGCCAGCACGTAGACGGCCGTCTCCGCCACGCCGTCCACCCCCAGGGTGGCCTCCAGTTCGGAATCGCGGAAGGCATCAGTCTGGCACGGGCCGAGCCCCACAGCGGTCGCACACAGGGCGAACGTCTGCGCGACGTGTCCGCTGTTGAGCAGGACGGTCCGCAGCATCCGGCCGCTGCGGTACTTGAACATGGCGCGCTGCAGGTTGAGGGTCAGGAAGCAGACGAAGCCCGCCGTCGTGACCATCTTCTGGCTGAAGGCCAGGCGGTCGAGCTGCTCGTCGGTGAAGTCGCGCGAGACGACCTCCAGGCTGTGGTCCAGCGGTGAGTACCGGTACAACCCCGGCGGCACCGATTCGACGTTGCGCACGGCCACGTAGCACTCGTTCTCGTGCCGGGCGCCGCCGCACGGGCTGGTCCGCAGCATCACCGTGCCGAGCACACCCGCGTCGTAGAAGTGCATCGGGCCGAACGTGTAGTGCAGGACGGTCGAGAAGCTGCGCAGCGGTACCGGGTCCTCGGTGAAGTGGCGGTGGGTACGCCGGGACACCAGCACGTCGCTGAATTCGCGGTCCATCGGCAGGAACGCCCGGGTGAGCATGATCCGCTCGGCGTCGGGGTTCCGCGTGAAGATCTCCGGTGCGGGCCCGCTGGCCCGGATCTCCTGGAAGATGGACTCGCGGCCGGCCTTGATCTCCGGGTCGGACGTTGCGCCCTCGACGCTGATGTACGCGGTGTCCTTCGTGTCGAAGTGGAAGAACGGGGCCGCCTGCCCCCAGACCTTCCACTGGTCGACGACCCGGTCCTCCTCCTCGGCCTCCGCCCGGGTGCGCAGCAGCCCTGCCTCGGCCAAGGCGCTGACGGCCTCCAGCAGGGAGTCCCGGTCGTAGCCGTCGAAGCTCTCGACGGCCTTCTCCGGTTCCGTCCAGTCCTCGAAGCGGCTCAGAATGTCCAGGGCGTTGCCGTCGACGGCGACGCCGTTCTTCTCGCCGCTCTCCGACGTCCGGTCCAGGTAGTCGTCGAGCACGATCTCGCCGTTCACCCAGTACGCCATCAGAGAGCGTGCCCGGCGCAGTTCCATCGCTATCTCCTCTCCCACAGAAACGAAATGGCCCGAAAAAAGGGGGACGGGAGCCGTCCCCCTTTTTCCGGGGCTTGAGCATGCTCAGATGGCCTTGCAGCCGAGCATCTTCTTCTCGCGCAGAACGGTCTTGCGCACCTTGACGGAAGCCTTCATTTTTTTCACCTCCTCGTGGTCGCCTGTGGACCATCATTCTTGCCCCCATTGGGGACCTCAACTTCCAGATTGCTCTCCGTATCGCATTGACAGCACAGACCGCGACGACTATCGCGGCGCAGCTTTTAGGAATAAGACGGCGGGCGGCGCGGCACCTAAGCTGGCCGCATCGGAAGGGAGCGCAGATGGCGGACGGCGAGACGGGACGCATCGGGCTGATCGCGATGGCGGATCTGGCCACACCGATGGCCCTCCGGGTGGCGGCGAGCCTGCGGGTGGCCGACCACATCGTGGCCGGGCGGCGTACCGCGGCGGCGCTCGCCGAGGCGACCGGGGCGCAGGCGGACGCGCTGGGACGGGTGCTGCGGCACCTGGTGACCGTCGGCCTGTTCACCCGAGACGCCGACGGCGCGTTCGGGCTGACCGAGGCCGGTGAGCAGCTGCGGGAGGACCATCCAGCGGGCAGGCGCAAGTGGCTGGACCTCGACGGGGGAGTGGGCCGGGGCGACCTCAGCTTCGTCGACCTGGGGCACACCGTACGCACCGGCGAGCCGGCCTACCCGCTGCGCTACGGCGTGCCGTTCTGGGACAACCTCGCCGCCGACCCGGCGCTCTCCGCGTCCTTCGACCACCTCATGGGCCACCACATCGAGCGCGACAACGCCGGGATCGCGGGCGCGTACGACTGGGCCCGGCTCGGCCATGTCGTGGACGTCGGGGGTGGCAGCGGAGCCCTGCTGAGCGTGCTGCTCGAGGCGCTCCCCGGCCTGCGGGGGACCGTCGTCGACCTGCCCGGTCCGGCGTCGAACGCCCGACGGACGTTCCGGGACCGGGGTCTGACCGACCGGGGCGAGGTGGTCGTCAGCAGCTTCTTCGACCCGCTGCCCGCCGGCGCCGACGCCTACGTGCTGTCCGCGATCATCCACGACTGGGACGACGAGCCGTCGATCGCCATTCTCAAACGCTGCGCCGAGGCCGCGGGGGACACCGGGGTCGTGCTGGTCATCGAGGCCGTCGGGGCCGACGGCGAGTCGGTGAACACCGCGATGGACCTACGGATGCTGGTCTACACCGGCGGCCGGGAGCGCGGTCTGACCGAGCTCCGCGCGCTCGCCGCGCAGGCCGGCCTCGCCGTCCGCGCGGTGCATCCGGTCGGCGGCGGCTCGCCCACCTCGATCATCGAGCTGGCCCGGGCCTGAGCGGTCCGACACCAGCCGGCCGCCGCCCGTCGCCGCGCCGGCGTATCCGGCCGGCCGTGACGCCCGCTGTACAGCGGCAGCCGCAACACCACCGTCCGGCCGCTTCCGGCAGCGAAGGCCTGCCTTCAGGC
>JBARAE010000020.1:0-14887 GCA_049791715.1 Micromonospora sp. | reverse complement strand
GCACCCGACCGGCGACCTCGTCGGCCACCGCGAGCGGGGCGAGGGTGGTCTTGCCGGTGCCGGGCGGTGCCACCAGGACCGCCGTACCGGCCGCCCGCAGCGCGTCGACCAGCACGGGCAGCACCGGCCGGACCGGCAGGTCGAGAGGTACGTCGGACAGCACCCTTCCACTCTCTCGCACCCGCTGCTCGGGCCCGGCGACGCCCCGTTCCGGCCGGATTGTTCCTCATCTCACATTGACCGCCGACCGTCCGGTTGCGTTGGGTGAGGGTCATGGCACGCATCGCATACGACGACAGCAGCGCGGCCGCCTTCGCGGCGACCCGGCACCTCGACGCCGACGGGCTGGCGAGCTGGCGGGCCGCCGTGGCGCGCCACCTACCGACGACCGCCGGTGCCCGGCTCCTCGACCTCGGCGCCGGCACCGGCGCTTGGGCGGCCACCTTCCGCGCCTGGTACGGCGTGGACGTGGTGGCGGTCGAACCCTCGGCCGCCATGCGGGCCCGCTCGGCGTACCCGGGGATGGTGGCCGGCGCGGCGGAGGCCCTGCCGCTCGCGGCGGCCAGCGTGGACGGTGCGTGGATCTCCACCGTGATCCACCACCTGCCCGACCTGCCCACGGTCGCCGCCGAGCTGCGCCGGGTGCTGCGGCCCGGCGCGCCCGTGCTGGTCCGCTCGGTCTTCGCCGGACGGGGTGGCGGGATCACCCTGTTCCGGTGGTTCCCGGAGGCGTTGCGGGTGGTGGAGAGCTATCCCTCCGTCGCGGAGGTCTGCGCGGCGTTCGAGGAGGTCGGCTTCGCGCCGGTGGCGCTGGAGTCGGTGCCCCAGGTCAGCGCCCGGTCGCTGCGCGAGGCCGTCGACGGGCTGCGCCGGGCGGCGCACACCCCGCTGCTGCTCCTCGACGACGCCGACTACGCGCGCGGGCTGGGCCGGATGCGCGCGGCGGCCGAGCGGACGCCGGACGCCCCGGTGGTGGACTCGTTGGACCTGCTGGTGCTGCGGTGAACAGGAGAAGGGCCCGGCCGGCGAACCGCCGACCGGGCCCCGTGGACGTGATGATGGCCGGGCCCGCCGGCCCGGCCATCGTCACCACCCCCTAGTACGTTCCGTCCAGCTGCCCCCGCAGCTTGGTGAGCGCCCGGGCCAGCAGCCGGGACACGTGCATCTGCGAGACGCCGATCTGCTCGGCGATCTGCGACTGAGTCAGGTTGCCGTAGAAGCGCAGCGTGAGGATCTTCTGCTCGCGCTCGTCGAGCGTGGCGAGCGCCGGGCCGAGGGCGACCCGCAGCTCGGCCAGCTCGAACTCGCCGTCCTCGCCACCGAGCATGTCGCCCAGCTCGGTCGCCCGGTCACCGTCGCCGGTCGGGGTGGACAGCGACACCGCGTTGTACGCGCGGGCGCCCTCCAGGCCCTCCAGGACCTCTTCCTCGGTCAGCTTGAGGTGGGCGGCGATATCGGCGACCGTCGGCGACCGGCCGAGGGTCTGCAGCAGCGAGCTGTTGGCGTCGGAGATCGCCAGCCGCAGCTCCTGGAGGCGACGCGGCACCCGGATGTCCCAGGTGCGGTCGCGGAAGTGGCGCTTGAGCTCACCGATGATGGTCGGGATGGCGTAGCCGGCGAAGTCGACGCCCCGGGAGGGGTCGAACTTGTCGATCGCCTTGATGAGGCCGACGGCGGCGGTCTGCGCCAGGTCGTCGGTGGGCTCGCCGCGACCGCTGTAGCGGTGGGCGAGGTGGTTGGCGAGAGGCAGCCAGGCCTCGATCGCCTTGTCGCGCATCGCGGCGCGCGACGGGTGGTTGGCGGGCAGTGCGGCCATCGCGTTGAGGAGGTCGGCGGCGCTGTCGGTGAGTGCGCGCGGGTCGAGCTTCTCGGTGGTGGACGGCGGTGTCGTCGTCTGCTCGCTGGTCGTTGGCGCGGTCATGGGTGGTCCTCCCTGCACCTCGTCCGCGGATAAAAGACGTGACGCTGTGGTTTAGCTTCAGATGGGCCGTTCGGGACTCACCTTAACCTGATCGTCTCTGCGAAATCTAGCCGAAAGTACGATGCACTTAACGGAATCTCCGACAGGAAAGACTGGTAGCGGACATAATTCCCTCGGTTTGTGATCATCCTTACCGGCCAGATGCCGGGAACGGGATGGACAGTCGGCGATCCGCCTCGCCCGACCGGTCAGCGGAAAACCGGCAAACGGTTCGCATTGGCGACGTTCCGTCGTTGTCCCGTTGTCGAGACCGCCCGTAGCGTCCGTTGTACACGTCTACGGAGGCACCGTGCTCGATCCCGCCGCCCCGCAACTCGTCGTCAACGCCCGCCTGCTGCTGTTCAGCTGGCTGCCGGCGGACCCCGACGCGGTCGCGGCCCTGGTGCCGGACGGGCTGTGGCCCCGCCCGGACCGCCAGGTCTTCCTCTGCCAGTACGTGGTCGACGACGAGAGCCAGACCTCCGGCTTCGGGGCCTACTCGCTCACGTACCTCGGCGTCTCGCTGGTGGGCATGGACCTGCCGGAGGGCGACGTGCCGGGTGGGTGGTGGACCCACTACCTCGCCTCCAGCCCCCGGGTACGCCAGTACTCCGCCGTCCGCGGCGTCCCGGCGTCGGCCGGGCAGACCAGCGTCGACGTGCGGGGCGAGCAGCTCACCGCGGAGACCCGGGTCGACGGGCGGCCACTCATCCGGACCGTGGCGCGGGTCGGTGACACCGGTCACGTCATCCGCAGCGGTCACCACCGCTACCTGACCGCCCGGGACGGCGAGCTGATCAGCGCCGACTACCCGTATGTCGCCGAGCCGGTGAGCCCCTTCGAGATCGAGTCGGTGGAGTTCCTCGTCCCCGAACACCCGGCCTACGCGCTCCGACCGGCCAACCCGCTCACCATCGGCTGGGGCTTCTACTCCCCCCGGGCGTCGTTCGCGTACCCGGCCGGGCCGCACGCCCTGGACGGGACGCCGGTCGCCGAACCCGCCTGAGACCCGCTCACCAGGTGCCCGCGCGCCGGGCCCGCAGCGGCCTGCCGTCCGGGTCGTAGATCAACCGGTACGCCGGCAGCGCCCAGATGCGGGTGTGCCACGGCAGCCGCTCCGGCTGGTGCGGACGCAGCCGACCCGGCGGGCGGGGGCCGACCCGGCCCGAGTCGTACCAGCGGTGCAACGCCTCCGCCGCCGAGGTGATCGCCGTGACCGCCGACGCCGGGTCGAGCAGGTCGTCGTCCGCCCCGCCGTCCGGGTCCCGGTCCAGGTGCTCCCGCCACAGCCGCAGCCGCAGGTCCCGGGCGAAGACCCGGGCGCCGTCGCCCAGCCCGCCCGGATCGATGGGGGCCCGCTCGTCGCGGGTCTCGTCCAGCACCGCGCAGGACAGCTCGCTGTCGTGGGTCCAGGAGCGGCGGTTGAAGTTGTCGCTGCCGACGCTGGCCCAGACGTCGTCGACCACACACACCTTGGCGTGCACGTAGACCGGGGTGCCCTCGTGGTTCTCCACGTCGAAGATGTGCACCCGGTCCGGCGCCGCCTTCTGGCAGAGCGAGAGCGCCTGCTCCCGCCCCACCATGTTGGGCGGCAGCGCCAGCCGGCCGTCGACGTCCGGGTGGCGGGGCACCACGGCCACCAGGTGCAGCTCCGGCTGCTCCCGCAGCGCCCGGGCGAAGAGCTCGGCCACCTCCGTCGACCAGAGGTACTGGTCCTCCAGGTAGATCAGTCGCCGGGCCCGCCGGACGGCCTTCGTGTAGCCCCGGGCCACCGTCCGCTCCCCGTCCGGGGCGAACGAGTACCGGGGCCGTACCGCCGGATAGGTGCGCAGCACCTGGATCTGGTGCGGGCCGCACGGCGGGGGATCGGTGGGCTGCTCGGGCAGCGGATCCGGGCTGAGGTCGGCGCGGCGCAGCCGGTCCCGCAGGTAGGCCATCGGGTTCTCCGAGTCCAACGGCATCGGGTCGGTCCACCGCTCCCGGAAGGTGGTGTCGAGCGCACCGACCACCGGGCCGCGGACCGCCAGCTGGACGTCGTGCCAGGGCGGGCGGTCGCCGTACCTCGGCGACATGCCGACCGGCTGCGGGTCGCCGCGGTGTGCGGCGTCGTCCCGCCGGCTGTGGCAGAGGTCGATTCCCCCGGCGAAGGCGATGTCCCGCTCGGGGGAGCCCGGATGGCGCAGCACCACGAGCTTCTGGTGGTGTGACCCGCCGCGCCGGACCCGCTGGTCGAGCAGCACTTCGCCACCGGCCGCGCAGATCGCCTCGCTCAGGCTGCGGTTCTCCGCCTCGCTGTAGGAGAGCGCGTCGAGGTGGGAACGCCAGATCAGGCCCTTGACCACCACCCCGCGCTGGGCGGCCTGGGCGAAGAGCTGCACCACCGTCGGGCCGTCCGGGCGCATCCGCTCGTCCGGGTCGCCCCGCCAGTCCGTGAAGAAGAGGTGGTCACCGGCCGTGAGCGCCTCGACCTCGCGGACCAGCCGGTCGAAGTAGGCGGCGCCGTGAATTAACGGCTCGGCAAGGTTTCCGGTCGTCCAGACGGGTAACTCAGACACCGGGTTGGCGCGTTCCTGTGCGGTGAGGAACCAATCCTGCATCGCCACGTTCCAGCCTCCCGAGGTCGACACCGTCCTCACGGTAGGACCCCAACGGGAGCTCCGCATGCCCGGCCCGCCGGTCGGCGGCGTCCACGTGAAGGTCCGCCGGACCACCAGACGCGAAACCGAGGAGGCCACATCATGCCCGCCGAGACGACGAACACCGTGACCGAGTACCGCGAGCAGGCGGTCGAGGGTGAACGGGGTGCGCTGTTGGCGGTCCTGGTGATGGTGATCCTCGGCGTGGCCGGCATCTTCGCCGTCTCCTGACCGCAGGGCTGGGCGCCCCGGGACGAACCGGGACGCCCAGCGCGTACGGACCGAATCAGGGACGGGTGCCCTCGCCGCCGGTGTGCGGCAGCCGCCCGGCCGGGATGACGCCGAGCCGGCCGGCCTGGAAGTCCTCGACCGCTTGGATCAGCTCGTCCCGGGTGTTCATCACGAACGGCCCGTAGTGCGCCACCGGCTCCCGGATCGGCTGCCCGCCCATGATGTAGAGCTCCAGGGCGGGGGTGTTGCCGTCCTGCTGCGCGTCCGCGGTGACCCGCAGCGCGTCGCCCGGCCCGTGCACGGCCAGCTGCCCGAGGTGGATCGGCCGCCGGTCGGTGCCGACGGTGCCGCGCCCGGCGAGGACGTAGACCAGCGCGTTGAAGTCCGGCCGCCAGGGGAGGTTCAGCTCCGCGCCGGGCTGCAGCGTCACATGGGTGATGGTGATCGGGGTGTGGGTGGAACCCGGCCCGCGGTGCCCGGCGATCTCGCCGGCGATCACCCGGATCAGCGCGCCACCGTCGGGCGTGGTGACCAGCGCCGACTCCTTGCCGCGGATGTCCTGGTAGCGCGGCGGGTTCATCTTGGCCACCCGCGGCAGGTTCACCCAGAGCTGCAGGCCGTGGAAGAGGCCGCCGCTCATCACCAGGTGCTCCGGCGGCGCCTCGATGTGCAGCAGGCCGGAGCCCGCCGTCATCCACTGGGTGTCGCCGTCGGTGATCGTGCCGCCGCCGCCCTGCGAGTCCTGGTGGTCCATGATCCCGTCGATCATGTAGGTCACCGTCTCGAAGCCGCGGTGGGGATGCCACGGGGTGCCCTTCGGCTCACCCGGCGCGTAGTCGACCTCGCCCATCTGGTCGAGGTGGATGAATGGGTCCAGCTCGCTCAGCGGGACCCCGGCGAAGGCCCGGCGGACCGGGAAGCCCTCGCCCTCGTAGCCGCCCGGCGCGGTGGTCAGCCGGCGAACCGGGCGGACGGTGGTGGACTCGTCGAGCTTCGGCAGGCGGGGCAGGACGAGGACGTCGTCGACGGTGATGGCGGGCATCTCGGGCTCCTTAGTTGTCGGCCGGGGTGGACGACGCGTCGCGGTCGGCACGCAGGCGCCGGCCGAGCCGCTCGAAGATCCGGGTGAGGCAGGCGACCTCGGCGTCGTCGAGGTCGTCCATCAGGTGGCTGCGCACGGAGCGCAGGTGGTGCGGCGCGGCCTCGCGCAGCGTCAGCAGCCCGGCGGCGGTGAGCACCGCCTCGCTGCCGCGGCGGTCCGCGGGACAGGACTCCTTGGCGACCAGTCCGCGCTTCTGCATCGAGGTGATCTGGTACGTCAGCCGGCTCGGCGAGAAGACCAGCCGGCTGGCCAGCTCGCCCATCCGCAGTCGCTGCCCGGGCACCTCGGAGAGCAGGACCAGCACGTGGTAGTCGGCGAAGCTCAGCTCGCTGTCCGCACGCAGGTCCTCCTCGAGCTGGGTGAACAACCGCTGGCTCGACTCGATGTACGCGCGCCAGGCGGCCATCCGCTCCGGACTCAGGCTCTCGGTCACGGGTACGAGAGTAGCACTATTTAAAATTTCAACAAGCGCACGGTGACGCGGCCCATTAGGGTCGACGTGGAGGTTGGCGGGTCGGCTGTTGGAATTTGAAAGGGAATACTGTCCGGCCGGGGAGAAGGGTGATCGCCCTGGTCCCGGTTAGGGTCGGAGCGTGGATGATCTCGAACTGCTCGACTGGCGGGAAAAGGTCGCCCGCCTGCACCTCTCCGACCTCGACCTCGCCGGCTTCCGGACGGCCCGGGACGAGCTGTTCCGGTCCCACCCGCAGAGCCCGCTCCCGAGCGCCGACCGGGCCACCTTCACCGGGCTGCGCTACCACCCGCCGAACCCGGACGCGGTGGTCGAGGCGCCGCTGCGCCCCGCCTCCGGCACCGAGAGCATCGACACCGGCGGTCCGGACGGCGTGGTCCGCTACCGCCGCGTCGCGATCGCCGAGACCGCGTGGGGTCCGCTGACCCTCTGGTGGATCGAGGCGTACGGGGGCGGACTGTTCGTACCGCTGCGCGACGGCACCTGCGGCGGGGAGTCCTACGGCGGCGGGCGCTACCTGACCGACACGGTGAAGGGCACCTTCGGCCGGGGCCTGACCGTCCTGCCCGATGGCCGGGTACGCCTCGACGCCAACTACCTCTACAACCCGAGCTGCGCGTACGACGACCGGTGGGCCTGCCCACTGGCGCCGCCCGAGAACCGGGTGGAGGTGCCGATCCGGGCGGGGGAACTGGCGTACCGGCACTGACGCCTCGACGCCCCGGCGCCGAGGGGCACAGGGGCGTCGAGGATGCGGTCAGCGGGCGGTCGCGCCGGTCGGTGTCAGGTGCATCCGACCCAGCAGCTGCCGCGCCTGGTCGGCCAGGTCCGCGTCGACGGTGACCGCGTACTGGCTGGCCCGCAACGAACTGGCCGAGGTGAAGTCGCGCTGGCCCCCGGTCATCGCGTGTGCCACCGCACCGAACACGGCACCCCAGATGGCACCGATCACCAGTCCGACCAGGATCACCGCCACCCAGCTGCCGGCGGTGAAGATGCCGAAGAGCAACCCGATGAAGAGCCCGAACCAGGCGCCGGTACCGGCGCCGACCAGGGCCGCCCGGCCGGTCGTCATCCGGCCCATCACCGTCTCCACCAGGGTCAGGTTGGTCCCGACGATCGACGTCCGTTCCACCGGGAACCGGTTGTCGGCCAGATAGTCCACCACCCGCTGCGCGGACGGATAGTCCGGGTACGAGCCGATCGTCACGGTCGGCGGCCCGGTCTGCGGCCCGTGCCCGTCCCCGCTGGGTGCGGCCGGTCGACCAGCCGGACCGGACGGGAGGTTGTCGCCGCCCGGCATCCCGGGTCGCCAGGCCGACGTCGAGGGTCTGGTCATGAGCATCCTCCTTCGTCAACCTCCGGCGTTCCCACCGCCGTCCGGCGGTAACGCGTCGGCGACGCCGGATGGCGGCCGGGCGGCGGCGCGGCGTTCCGGCGCGACATCCGGCACCGCGCCGGGGAGGATCGGGGAATGCAGTTGGTGATCACCGCGGACACCCACGTACCGAAACGGGCGCGCGACCTGCCCGCGCCGCTCTGGGCCGCGGTCGACGCCGCCGACGTCGTGCTGCACGCCGGGGACTGGGTGGACGTCGCGCTGCTGGACGCGCTGGAGGCGCGCGCCCGTCGCCTGGTCGGTGTGTTCGGCAACAACGACGGGCCGGCGCTGCGGGCCCGGCTGCCCGAGGTGGCCCGGGTGGAGCTGGACGGGCTGCGGGTGGCGGTGGTGCACGAGACCGGGCCGAAGACCGGGCGGGAGGAACGCTGCGCGGCCCGTTTTCCCGACTGCGACCTGCTGGTCTTCGGGCACTCGCACATTCCGTGGGACAGCGTGGCCCCGGGCGGCCTGCGGCTGCTCAATCCCGGATCGCCGACCGACCGGCGGGCGCAGCCGTACGCCACCTACCTGACCGCGCGGGTGGCGGCGGGGCGGCTCGACGAGGTCGAGCTGCACCGCCTGCCACCCCGCTGAGTCACTGCCCGCGGCCGGTCTCCGCCTGGAGTTCGTCGATCCGGCGGGACGCCTCCGCCTTGGTCAGGCCCTCCGGCACGTCCTCGCCCGCCTCCCGGGCGAGGGTGTGCAGGTACGACTCCTGGGCGGCGGTCGGTGGCTCGTCGCCGGTGACCCACTCGTCCGGGTCCTTGATGGCGGCTTCCGGGTTGGCGTTGCCGTTGGTGCGGTCCGTCATGATGATCACCCTTTCTCGAACACGTGTACCAGTACCCTCGGTTTCTGAGCTTCATGCCGGCGGACCGGATGCCGCATACGATCGCCGGGTGGGCGCGGACCGGGCGGGTGTCGTGGTGGTGGGCGCGGGGATCGCCGGCGTGGCGTGCGCGACCGAACTGGCCGGGGCGGGGGTCCCGGTGGAGATCCGGGAGCGGGGCCGGGTGCCCGGCGGGCGGATGGCGAGCAAACGCTTCGACGGCCGGCCCGCCGACCTGGGCGCGGCCTACCTGACCGTCAGCGATCCCGACTTCGCCGCGGTGGTCGAGGGCTGGCGGGCCGTCGGGCTGGCCCGCGAGTGGACCGACACCCTGGTGTCGTACGGGCCGGACGGCCGGCGCGAGGCCCAGGGCCCGATGCGCTGGGCCGCGCCGCGGGGCCTGCGCTCCCTGGTCGAGCACCTGGCCCGGGACCTGCCCGTGGTCCTCGACCGGCTGGTACTCAGCGTCGAGCCGGGGCCCCGGGTGGACGGGCGGCCCTGCGAGGCGGTCGTGCTCGCCATGCCGGGCCCCCAGGCGGCCCTGCTGCTCGACCCGGCGCTGACCGCGGCGACCCGGGCGGTGCAGGGGCAGCACTGGTCCCCGGCGCTGACCGGGGTGCTGCGCTTTCCCGCCCGCCGCTGGCCCGACTTCCGGGGCGCCTTCGTCAACGAGCACCCGGTGCTGAGCCTGGTCTGCGACGACGGCGACCGGCGGGGTGACCGCGCACCCGTCCTGGTCGCGCACACCACCCCCGAGTTCGCCGCCCGGCACCTGCCGCAGCCCACCACCGCCGGCCCGGCGATCGAGCAGGCGGTCCGGGACCTGCTCGGCCTGCCCGAGCCCGCCGAGCTGGTGCACGTGCACCGCTGGACGTACGCGAAACCGGCGGCGGGCGGCGACGGGACGTACCATCTCGACGACGACGGGATCGGGATCGCCGGGGACGCCTTCGGCAAGCCCCGGGTGGAGAGCGCCTGGCGCTCGGGCCGGGACCTCGGCCGGGCCCTGGTTGAACGGCTGGTCGCGGTACGTGGCTGACCAGCGGCACTGCGCGACAGGCCCAGGTTGCCTGCGCGTATCCTGCTCCAGGGGAGGTGCGCGCGACGTGATGGCTGCCGGCGGTCGGCGGGGTGCGGCATGACCGGCGACGACCGGTCGCCGTTCCCGCCCGAGGGGTTGCGCCACGACGCCCTGCTCTACGACCACGACCGCGAGTACCTCGACGGGGTCCGCGACTTCGTCGCCGCCGGGCGGGCCGCCGGCGAACCGGTGCTGGTCGCCGTGCCCACCGACCGGTTGCCGCTGGTCCGGCCGATCCTCGACGCGTTCGACGGGGTCGAGTTCGCCGACATGGCGGTGATCGGGCGCAACCCGGCGGCGATCATCCCGGCCACCCTGCGCGACTTCATCGACCGGTTCTCCGGGCGGCGGCTGCGCATCGTGGGGGAGTCGCTCTGGCCCGGCCGCCGGGCGGCGGCATACCGACACTGCGTGGAACACGAAGCGATGATCAACTTCGCGCTGGCTGACCGCCCGTTGACCGTCCGCTGCCTCTTCGACCGGTCCCGCCTGCCCGGCACCGCGCTCGCCGACATCGGGCGTACCCACCCGTGGCTGATCAGTCGGGGAGCGGCCCGGGCCAGCGGCGGCTACCAGCGCCCGCGGGCCGTGCTGGACCGGCTCGCCCGTCCCCTTCCGGCGCCCCCACGGGACGCCGTCACGCTCCTGGTCGACACGGGCGGCCTCGCCGCGCTGCGGGCGGCGGTCGCCACCGTGGCCACCTCCGCCGGGGTCGCCGAGGAGCGGGTCGACGACCTGCGCATCGCGGTCACCGAGCTGGCGTCCAACGCCCTCACCCACGGGACCGGACCGGCCACCGCCCGCTGCTGGGTGAAGGCCGGCGAGCTGCTCTGCGAGGTCAGCGGGCGTGGCGAACTCACCGACCCGCTCGCCGGCCGCATCCCGCCACCGCGCGACGGGGTGCGGGGACGCGGCCTGCTGCTGGTTCACCAGCTCTCCGACCTGGTGGACGTGCACACCGCCGACGGGGTCACCACCGTCCGGCTGCACCTCGACCTGGACCGGGACCCGGCGCCCCCGGCGGTGCCGGCGCCGCGGTCAGCCCCGGGCGCCACCCAGGGCGGGTTCGCCCTCGCGCCCCAGCTCTGACGAGTCCTGGGTGCGTTCGCCCGCCCGGTCGAGCAGCTGCATGACCGGGGTGGCGGCGACCCCGTGCACCACCACCGAGACGATCACCACCAGGCCGACCGTGGCCCAGATCAGGTCGGCCTGCGGGAAGTCCGTCTTGCTGGTCGCGTACGCCAGGTAGTAGAACGAGCCGACGCCGCGGATGCCGAAGAGCGCAATCACCCAGTGCTCGGCCGTCCGGCCCGGCGCACCGCGCAGCGACAGCCAGCCGGACAGCGGCCGGACCACGAAGACCAGGGCCAGCCCGACCAGCGCCGCCGGCCAGGTCAGCGGGGCGAGCAGACCGCCTATCACCGCGCCACCGAAGAGCAGCAGCAGCAGAACGGTGAGCAGCCGCTCGACCTGCTCGGCGAAGTCGTGCAGGACGGAGTGGAACTCGTGGGTGCGCTCCGCGGCCCGGATCGCCCGGGCGGCGACGAAGACCGCCAGGAAGCCGTACCCGCCGGCCACCTCCACCAGCCCGTACGCCAGGAAGGTGGCGGCCAGCGCGAGGAAGCCCTCGGCGTGCCGGGCCAGCCGCAGCTCGCTGGGGGCGCGGAAGAAGAGCTTGCCGAGCAACCAGCCGATGAGCAGCCCGCCGCCGACGCCGACGGCCAGCTTGTAGAGCACGTCCACCGCGAACCAGCGGGCCATCCAGTCGGCCGGGGCCAGGCTGGTGGTGGCGATGGCGATGGCGGCGTACACGAAGGGGAAGGCCAGCCCGTCGTTGAGGCCGGCCTCGGAGGTGAGCGCGAACCGGACCTCGTCCTCGGAGTCCTCCACGTCCGTGGGTTCACCCACCTGCACGTCCGACGCGAGGACCGGGTCCGTCGGAGCGAGCGCCGCGCCCAGCAGCAGGGCGGCCGCCGGCACCAGACCGGCCCACCACCAGCCCAGCAACGCCACCCCCGCGATGCACAGCGGCATCGCGACGGCCAGCAGCCGCCAGGTCGACGACCAGCGGGCCCAGCTCAGCGGCCGGTCGATCTTCAGCCCGGCGCCCATCAGCGCCACGATCACGCCGACCTCGGTGAGGTGGGTGGTGATCTCCGGCCAGCGCAGCGGATCCGGCGTGGGCAGGCCGGTGGGCAGCAGGAAGACCAGCATGCCCAGGCCGAGGAAGGCGATCGGCATGGAGAGCGGCCGGCGTTCCAGCACCCGGGGCAGAATCCCTGCGAGCAGTGCGCCGACGCCCACCACGGCGAACGCGACATCGACCGGTTCCACGGCACCACCCTCCCCGCCGCCGGAATGCGGCCAGGTGGTCACCAGTGCCCCGTACGGGAGTCCGCTATGCCTCGGCGTCCGTCTTGTCCCCGGTGGGGCCGGTCACCTCGGCGCCGGCCCGCCGTGGGGCGCGAACCGACCTGGTCGGGTCGGTCAGGGCGGCGATGGCGCTGTCCGCGAGGCCGTCCAGCAGGGCCGCCGGATCGTCGTACACCGCCACGGCGCCCGAGCCGGCCAGCTCACCCCGGCTGGTGCCGCCGCAGGTCAGGCCGATGCAGGGGATGTCCAGCTTCCCCGCCGCCGCGACGTCCCAGACCGAGTCGCCGACGAACACCACCCGCTCCGCGGCCAGCCCGGACTGCTCCAGCGCGGCCACCAGGATGTCGGGCGCCGGCTTGCTCTGCTGCGCGTCCGCCGAGGAGGTGACGCTGTCGACGACGTCGTCGGCGTCCAGTACCGCCCGCAGGGCGGCCACCTCGTGTTCGGCGGCGGAGGTGGCGAGCACCACCCGCAACCCGCGCCCGGCGCAGGCCCGGAGCAGTTCCCGGGCGCGCGGCAGCGGGGTCAGCCGCTCCCAGTACTCCGCGTACAGGCTGTCGTGCGCGTCCCGCAGCTTGCCGTCGCCGTCCCGGTCCCGTTCCGGGCCGAGCAGGTGGTCCAGGAGCTTGTCCGAACCCATGCCGATCGACCGGTGGATCGTCGCCATGGGTACCAGGTGGTCGGCCTGGCGCAGCGCCTCCCACCAGCTCACCGTGTGCAGATAGGTGGTGTCGACCAGGGTGCCGTCCACGTCGAAGAGGACGCCGCAGCGGTTGTCGGTAGGCATGCGTCCCCTTCTACCCTGCCGGGCCTGCGCCGACGCGCGACTCACTCGCCGGCGATGAGGATCTCGAACCAGACCGTGGAGCCGCGCACCGTCGGGTCGGTACCCCAGGCGTCGCTCAGCTCCTCGATCAGCCCCAGGCCGCGGCCGCGGCTGCTCAACGTGTCGGTCTGTGCCCGGGTCACCGTGCCCCGGGTGCCGTAGTCGGCCACCGACACCAGCAGCCGCTCGGCGCTGAGATCGATCTCCACCCGGGCGGCGGTACCGGCGTGCAGCAGCGCGTTGGTGGTCAACTCGCTGGTGCACAGCACGGCGGCGCCCACCACCGCCTCCGGGACCTGCCACTCGGTGAGCTGCGCCGCCATCCAGTGCCGCACCCGGCTCGGTGCGGTCGGCTCCGCAGGGACCTCCATGCTGGCCGAGCGGCTCGGCTTCACCGCGTGCTCCACCGCGAGGACCGCCACGTCGTCCTCGGTGGCGCCCGGCACGGCGCCGCTGGCCACCGCGCACAGCGCCCGGGGGTCACCGCTGCCGGCGCCGGTCACCGCCGCGCTCAACCCGTCCAGGCCCGCGGTGAGGTCCTGCCAGCGCCGCTCCACCACCCCGTCGCTGAACAGCAGCAGCGTGTCGCCGGGGGTGAACGGCACGGTGGTCGTCCGGGGCCGGCTGCCGAGGCCCAGCGGGGCGGCCGGCGGCACCTCGACGTACTCGGCGACGGGTTGGCCGTCCGGCGGGCAGCGGCGGATCAGCGGCGCGGGATGCCCCGCGCTGGCCAGCGTGATCCGCTCCTGGTCGGCCTCGATCACCCCGAACACCACGGTGACGAAGAGCTCGTGCGTCCCGGCCTCGGTACCCAGGCTGGCCACCAGGCGGTCCAGCCCGGTGAGCACCGCGTCCGGGCGGGGATCGCTCAGCGCGAGCGCCCGCAGCGCGGCCCGGACCTGTCCCATCCGGGCGGCGGCCTGCACGTCGTGGCCCGCCACGTCGCCGAGGACCACGCCCAGCGCGCCGGTGGGCAGCAGAAACGCGTCGTAGAAGTCGCCGCCGGCGGCGTTGCCGTCGACGCCGGGGGCGTAGCGGGCGGCGATGCGCAGCCGGGGCAGGTCCGGGAGCTGCTCCGGCAGCATGCTGCGCTGCAGCAACTGCGCGGTGCCGTGCTGGGTCTCGAACCGGCGGGCCCGCTCGGCCGCCTGGCCGACCAGCTCCGCAGAGGCGGCGAGCAGCGCCCGCTCCGCCGGCGACCAGGTGTGCGGGGCCTGGTAGGCGACCGCCAGGGCGCCCCGGATCACCGACGACCGCAACGGCAGGGCGGCCAGCGCCCGGATCTTCTGGTCGTGCCGGTCCACCGCGGTTTCCCGCATGGGCTGGCCGTCGCTGGTGTAGTACGGCACACCGCTGCGGGCGCTGACCACCACCGGGCTGGGGGACTCGGCCGGGGCCCGCCGCCACAGCGGAGGCAACCGTTCGTCGGCCTCGTCGAGCAGCTCACCCCGGATCCGCCGGACCGTCCGCCAGCCGCCGCCCTCGTCGATCGCGAAGGAGACCCGGTCGGCGTCGAAGGAGTTGATCGCGTACCGCAGGGTGACCCGGGCGACGTCGTCCAGCGTCAGGGTGCCGGAGAGGGCGGCCGCGAACTCGCTGAGGCTCTGCAGCTGGTGGGTGAGCTGGGTGGTCTGCGCGGCGACGCTGAGCACACCGATGATCCGGCCACTGCTGTCCCGCACCGGGGAGTGGCCCCGCGTGAAGACGGCCGGCTCGCCCGTGCCGGGCGCGTGCCGGTCGACCGGCAGCACCGCCTCCCGCTCGAGGAACGACTCACCCCGCCGGTACGCCCGCTCGATCACCTCGCCGGTGCCCGGGTCGGGCCAGATGTCGGCGAACACCTCGGCGGCCGGCCGGCCCATCGCTTCGGGGTGCCGGGGACCGATCAGCTCGGCGTACCCGTCGTTGTAGAGGAGCACGAGGTCGTCGCCGTACAGCAGGGCCATCGGCACCGGGGAGGCGAGGATGAGGTCCACCACGGCGCGTACCGCCGGGT
>JBARAE010000019.1:0-7917 GCA_049791715.1 Micromonospora sp. | reverse complement strand
GACCAGTGTCTGGAACGCCATGCCCCATACAATTTCGGACATGGCCACTGTCGCGCTCGCCGCCACCGCCGGAATGCTGCACTTCGAGCTCGCGATGGCCTGCGAGGTCTTCGTCCGCGACCCCTCGGGTCTGGCGGACCCGTGGTACGACCTCGTGGTCTGCGGCCCGGGCCCGGTCGGGATCGGCAGATTCCGGATGGAACCCGACGACGGGTTGGACCGGCTCGCCCGCGCCGACACCGTGATCATCCCGGCCGTGGAAGACATCGACGCGGACGTGCCAGCCGACCTGCTCGACGCCGTCCGCGCGGCCCACGAGGCGGGCGCTCGGATGGTCTCGCTGTGCACCGGAGCGTTCGTGCTGGCCGCCGCCGGGGTGCTGGACGGGCTTCGCGCCACCACGCACTGGGCCCACACCGAGGCACTGGCCGCCCGATATCCCCGCGTCACGGTTGACCCGGACGTGCTCTACGTCGACAACGGCAACGTGCTCGCCTCCGCCGGCAAAGCCGCCGCGATCGACCTGTGCCTGCACCTGATCCGCCGCGACCACGGCTCGACGGTCGCCAACGCCGTCGCCCGCCGCCTGGTCGTACCGCCGCATCGCGCCGGCGGCCAGGCCCAGTTCGTCACCACCCCGGTACCCGCCCGCGACGACCATCCCCTCGCCGACCTGCTCCCCTGGGCGATGGAACGGCTCAACCGCCCGCTGACCGTGGAGGACCTGGCTCGCCAGGCAAACATGAGCTCGCGCAACCTGGCCCGCCACTTCACGTCGCTGACCGGCACCACCCCCCTGCAGTGGCTGTCGACGCAGCGGATCCGCCGGGCGCAGGAGCTGCTGGAGAACAGCGACAACAGCATCGACGCCATCGCCCGGGCGGCCGGCATGGGAACCGCCACGACACTGCGCCGACACTTTCACCGCACCGTCGGCGTACCTCCGGACGTCTACCGTCGCACCTTTCGCAGCGCCTGACCCTCGGCCGCGGCCAATGCTGTTGCTGCTCATGATCGTATTGACGCCCTTCGTCACCAGGGTCATCTCGGCAAGCAGGCCGATGCCACAGATCTGGTGGCTTATGGTGAAAAACGGGGCGGCCGTTGCCGCCGGCATGCTCGTGCGAGGCGGCTGCCCGATCAGGCCCGTTGGATCTTCACAGTGTCCAGCCGAAGGGTGGCGATGGCCGCGAGAACGCCGGCGTACCACGTGTTGACGCCCCGGAGCCGCTGTTCGGGTGTTCATACGCGGTCATGCGCGCGGCTGACCGGCGCCGGCGCCGATACCACCGGCGGCAGGAGAGCTGGCCTCGCCGGCTCTTGTGTTGCCTACGCCGGGACGCTCGCCGCGCCGGCCGCGAACACGCGCGACGTGGACCATCGTTGAGATGGACTGGGCTGGATGGGCGTTGTTCGGGTTGGTCGCCACCGTGGCGCTGACCGCGGCGCTGATCTCTGCACAGTTGGCCGGCCTCACTCGCCTCGATCTTCCCCTGGTACTCGGGACCCTCGTCACCGAGGATCCCGACCGGGCCCGGGTCGTCGGGTTCTTCATGCACCTCTGCGCCGGTCAGGGCTTCGCTCTCGGTTACGCGGCCACGTTCGCCCTGCTGGACCGGGCTACCTGGTGGATCGGGGCGCTGCTCGGGACGCTCCACGTCGGGATCGCGCTGACGGTGCTCCTGCCACTGCTTCCGGGTGTCCACCCGCGCATGGCCTCGCAGCGGGCCGGTCCGGCCAGCTCGGCCGTGCTGGAGCCACCGGGCCTGTTCGCCCTCAACTACGGCGTCCAGACTCCCTCGGTCGCGGCTGTCGTCCACGTCATCTACGGGGTCGTCCTCGGACTGCTCCTCCACGCCGGCTGACCCGTGCCGCCCGGCTCGTTGCGAAGCCATCGCCATGACCGATGAGCCCGACATGAACGGCCCTCGGCCCCCGGCGCCGATCAGCGACTACGGGCTGCTGGGTGACACCCGCACTGCTGCCCTGGTCGCGAGTGACGGCGGGATCGACTGGCTCTGCGTGCCCCGCTTCGACGGCGAGCCCCTGTTCGGCCGGCTTGTCGGGGGCGCGGATGCGGGAACATACCGGGTCGGCCCGGCCGGGCCGCCCACGGTCGTCGAGCGGCGGTACCGGCAGCACACCGCCACGCTGGAGACGACCTGGACGGTAGGCAGCGGCCGCCTCACCCTCACCGAGGGCATGGTGGCCGAGGTCAGCGGCCGTCTGCTGCCCACGACACTGGTCGTGCGGCGTCTGTCGGCCGAGGAGGCACCGGTCGACGCCGTCGTCGAGTTCGACCCCCGCCTCGGTGTACGGCACCGCCGGCCCCGCGTCCACCACCGACGCCGGGCCCTCTGCGAGTGGGGGTCGCTCGCGGTCTCTCTGGACAGCTCACCCGAGCTCGCCATCGAACCGGGTCGGCCTACCTCGATCACGGTCAGGCCAGGAAGTCCGATCACCCTTGTGCTGGCCGTGGCGCACCGCGAGCCGCTGATCCACGTCGCGCCGGCAGCAGCCTGGGACCTGCTCATCGAGGACGAAAACCGGTGGCGGGCCTGGGCCGCCGAGATCGACGAGTCGCTACCCTTCCGGGAGCACGTGGTACGAAGCCTGCTGACCCTGCGACTGTTGACCTACTCGCCCTCGCGGGCCCCGGTGGCGGCACCCACGACGTCATTGCCCGAGGCTCCCGGCGGGGTACGCAACTGGGACTACCGCTATGTCTGGCCCCGTGACGCCAGCATCGCCGTCAGTGCCTTCCTCAGCGTGGGCAAACCCGACGAGGCCCACGGGTTCCTCGCGTGGCTGCTGCACGCCAGCCGGCTGCAGCGGCCACGCCTACCGGCACTGTTCACCCTCCACGGACGCCACGTACCAGCCGAACGGAATCTGCGCGGCTGGCCCGGCTATCTCGACAGCCTTCCGGTACGGGTCGGCAACGGCGCTGCGAGGCAACACCAGCTCGACGGCTACGGCTGGGTGATCGACGGCGCCTGGGCGTTCGCGCAGGCGGGGCAGCGCCTCTATACCGAGACGTGGCGGGCGGCGCGTGGCTTCGCGGACGTGGTCGCCCGTTGCTGGCAGGAGCCCGACGCCGGCATCTGGGAGGTCCGGGCACCCGCCCAACACGTACATTCCAAGCTGATGGGCTGGCTCGCCCTGGATCGGGCCCTGCGCATCGCCGACACTCACCCACTGCCGGACCGCCAACGTCGGCGCTGGCAGGAGGCCCGAGATGCCATCGCCGCCGAGGTCCGGGCAAAGGGCTTCGATCCAACCGTGGCCAGCTACGTCCGCACCTACGGCTCCCAGGACCTCGACGCAGCCCTGCTCATCCTGCCGCTGCTCGACATGGACAGCATCGAGTCTTTCCGGGTTCGTGGCACCATCGACGCCATTCGGGACAGGCTTTCCGCCGGCGGTCCGCTCCTCTACCGCTACCCGCCCGGACGTGACGGCTTACCCGGCACCGAAGGCGCGTTCCTACCCTGTTCATTCTGGCTCGTCCAGGCCCTGGCCCGGACCGGGCGGCGCCTCGAGGCCGTAGACCTGTTCCAGACCATGCTCGACCACGCCAGCCCACTCGGCCTCTACGCGGAAGAGCTGGACCCCGCGACCGGCGCCCACCTCGGCAACTACCCCCAGACGCTGACCCATGCCGCGCTCATCCAAGCCGCACTCGCCATCCGAGACGCCCCCACCATTGATCCTCGATCCGCCTGACGGCTGGGAAACGCCTTCACCAAGGGCCTATAGGGAGATCCCGGGTCTGGGCGGCGATCCACGGACCGTGCGGTTTCCGGCACCCACCAGCCCTTCACCAACGGTTCAAGGCGGCGGCCAACTGGGCCAGGGCGACATGGGCGGCGTCGAACAGAGCCAGTTTCCGCGGGAAGTTGTGGATGAGCCCCTGGTACCGGGCCGCGGTGACGGGAACGCCGGCCGCCAGCAGACTGGCGGCGTACCGTTCGCCCTCGGCGGATAACAGGTCGAGCTCGGCGGTGATGACCACGGCGGGGGCAGGCCGGTGAGGTCGGTCCGCAGTGGGTCCAGATCCGGCTGGGTCCGGTCGACGCCGGATGGGGCGAACGCGTGCCAGAAGAATCGCATCTCCTCCCGGTCCAGGCCGTACTCGTCGAGCGCCGGATAGTCGGCAGCCGGGTCGATGACCGGGCAGATGAGGACCTGTCCCGCAAGGCCGACACCCGCATCCCGGGCACGCCGAGCGGTCACCGCCGCAAGGTGCCCTCCTGCGGAGTCACCGGCCACCGCTATCCGCCCCGAGTCGAGGCCGTGCCGAGCCGCCCCGGGCCCGCGCAGCCAGGTGAGCGCGCGCGTCATGTCGTCCACCGCAGCCGGGTACGGATGCTCGGGGGCGAGCCGGTAGTCCACGGAGAGAACGGCCCAACCGGACGCGGCCACCAGGTGCCGGCACAGCCCGTCGTGGGTGTCCACGCTGCCCATCACCCAGCCCCCACCATGGGCGTAGAGGACCACCGGCCTCGCGCCGTGATCGCCGGCGCGGTAGAGGCGGGCGGGCACGCCGCCGGCGTCGACAGCCGTCACGGAGTGGATCGCCGGTGCGGTGCCCACCTCGGCGGGGGTTGCCTGGACCATGCTGAGCCGTGCCGCCGGCAGGGTCGCCCGGGTCAGCGGGACGCGCTGCTGGGCCTGCATCGCCGCCCGCGCCTGCGGGTGCAGCCGGCTGGGATCCACCCGCCCATTATCGGTTGCTCGGCGGATGTCAGTGTTGCCGACACGGCGGTGCCGGATTGGCGGAGAGGCGCCTACGGTGTGCACCGTGGACGAGCGTCTACCGGCACTGCCGGAGGACTGGGAGCGCTGCCTCGCGGTGGCCGCACACCCGGACGACATCGAGTACGGCGCGGCCTCGGCAGTCGCCCGCTGGACGGCACAGGGCAAGCAGGTCACCTACCTGCTGGCCACCCGGGGCGAGGCCGGGATCGACGCCATGCACCCGGACCAGGTCGGGCCGTTGCGCGAGGAGGAGCAGCGCGCCGCGGCCCGGGCGGTCGGCGTGGACGTCGTGGAGTTCCTCGAGCACCGCGACGGGGTCGTCGAGTACGGCCCAGACCTGCGCCGCGACATCGTGCGAGCGATCCGCCGGCACCGGCCCGACGTCATCGTCGCGGGCGCCTTCACCGTCCGCATGGTGGGCGGCATGACCAACCAGGCCGACCACCGGGCGGTGGGACTCGCCACCCTGGACGCCGCCCGCGACGCGGGCAACCGGTGGATCTTTCCCGAACTGATCGACCAGGGACTGGCGCCCTGGGGCGGTGTGCGCTACGTCTGCTTCGCCGGCGCCGAGCGCCCCACGCACGGCGTGGACGTCACCGGTGAGCCGTTGCAGCGCGGCATCGCCTCGCTGGCCGCGCACGCCGAGTACACCAACGGCCTGGGCGTGGCCGGGCCCGAACCCGGGCCGTTTCTCACCTGGGCGGCCCGCCAGAGCGGGCCCGCGCTGGGCGTGGAGGCGGCCGTCCTGCTCGACGTGCACGCGCTCGCCTTCGAGGGCCCACCACCCTGGCTCTGAGCTTGGCCAGGAGCTCTCTCCGGCGAACGTGTCGGGCGACCACGCCTCGGTGCGAAGCGTGACCGGGCGTCCGCGAGCCGCTGCGTGTGCGTCTCGTCCTGGCCGTGCGCCGTCGCGCCGCCCGAGCAGTCTTCACGCGCGTCCGGCCGAGATCTGCGGGATCCAGTAGCGGACGAGCCCCGGTCGATCGCTGGTGGATCGACCGGGGCTCGTCGGTTGGAGCCGGGTCAGGCGAGGTCGAACCGGTCGAGGTCCATGACCTTGGTCCAGGCGGCGACGAAGTCGGCCACGAACGTGTCGCGGGCGTCCTGGCTGGCGTAGACCTCCGCGAGGGCCCGCAGCTGGGAGTTCGAGCCGAAGATGAGGTCGACCGCGGTGGCGGTCCACCTCACCTCGTCGGTGGCCAGGTCCCGGATCTCGTACACGTGCTCGTCGGATTCCGACGCCTTCCACCGGGTGCCCGGGGAGAGCAGGTTGGCGAAGAAGTCGTTGGTGAGCACGCCGGGTCGGTCGGTGAGGACGCCGTGCTGGGTGCCGCCGACGTTGGCCCCGAGGGAGCGCAGACCGCCGACGAGGACGGTCATCTCGGGCGCGGTGAGGTTCAGCATGTAGGCACGGTCGACGAGCAGCACCTCCGGCTGGGTCTTCTCGCCGGGACGCAGGTAGTTGCGGAATCCGTCGGCGCGCGGCTCCATGACCCGGAAGGACTCGACGTCCGTCTGCTCCTGGGTGGCGTCGGTGCGGCCCGGGTGGAACGGCACGGTCACCTCGACGCCGGCGTCGCGCGCTGCCTTCTCGACCGCGGCCGAGCCGGCCAGCACGATCAGGTCCGCGAGCGAGATCTTTGCACCGCCGGCCTCGTTGAACTCCCGCTGGACGCCCTCGAGCGTTTCCAGGACCGTCGCGAGCTGCTCAGGCTGGTTGACCTCCCAGCTGCGCTGCGGCTCGAGACGGATCCGCGCGCCGTTGGCGCCGCCGCGCTTGTCGGTGGACCGGAAGCTCGCCGCGGAGGCCCAGGCGGTCGAGACGAGCTGGGCGGTCGTGAGGCCGGACTCCAGGACCTTCGCCTTGAGGGCGGCGACGTCGACGTCACCCACGAGCTCGTGGTCGACGGCCGGCACCGCGTCCTGCCACAGCTGGGGCTCCGGCACCCACGGCCCGAGGAAGCGGCTGACCGGACCCATATCGCGGTGCAGTAGCTTGTACCAGGCCTTGGCGAACGCCAGCGCGAACTCGTCGGGGTTCTCCAGGAACCGGCGCGAGATCTTCTCGTACGTTGGGTCGACGCGCAGCGCCAGGTCGGTCGTGAGCATCGTCGGCTTGTGCTTCTTCGACGGGTCGTGGGCGTCCGGAATGATCGCCTCGGCATCCTTGGCGACCCACTGCTTCGCGCCGCTGGGGCTCGTGGTGAGTTCCCATTCGTAGCCGAAGAGGATATCGAAGAAACGGTTGCTCCACCGCGTCGGCCGGTCGGTCCACGTCACCTCGAGACCACTGGTGATCGTGTCACCGCCCTTGCCGCTGCCGTAGGTGCTCAGCCAGCCCAGACCCTGCGCCTCCAGCGGAGCCCCCTCGGGCTCCGGGCCCACGTGGTCGTCGGCGCCGCCCGCGCCGTGGGTCTTGCCGAAGGTGTGGCCACCGGCGATGAGGGCGACGGTCTCCTCGTCGTTCATCGCCATCCGGGCGAAGGTCTCGCGGATGAAGTGTGCCGCCGCGGCCGAGTCCGCGTTGCCGCGGGGGCCTTCCGGGTTGACGTAGATGAGACCCATCTCGGTCGCCCCGACGCCGGCCGCCATCTCCTTCTCGGAGACATAGCGCTCGTCGCCGAGCCAGGTGTCCTCCGGACCCCAGAAAATCTCCTCGGGCTCCCAGACATCCTCCCGGCCGAAGCCGAAGCCGAAGGTCTTGAAGCCCATCGACTCCAGGGCGACGTTGCCGGCGAGCACGAGCAGGTCGGCCCACGAGATCTTCTGGCCGTACTTCTGCTTGACCGGCCACAGCAGCCGGCGGGCCTTATCGAGGTTGGCGTTGTCCGGCCAGCTGTTGAGCGGGGCGAACCGCTGACCACCGTCGCCGGCGCCGCCGCGACCGTCGTGGATGCGGTAGGTGCCCGCGGCGTGCCAGCTCATCCGGATCATAATGCCGCCGTAGTGGCCGAAGTCGGCCGGCCACCAGTCCTGCGAGGTCTTCAGCACGTCGGCGATGTCGCTCTTGAGCGCCTCGACGTCGAGCTTCGCGAACTCCTCGCGGTAGCTGAAGTCGGCGCCCAGCGGGTTTCCCTTGGGCGAGTGCGCGTGGAGGACGGAGAGGTCGAGCTGGTTGGGCCACCAGTCCTGGTTGGTGCGGGGCCGGTGTCC
>JBARAE010000018.1:0-2360 GCA_049791715.1 Micromonospora sp. | reverse complement strand
GCCGAGGGCCAGCGCGCTGAGCGCGGTACCGGCCGCGATCACGGTCGCCCAGCCGGTGCGCTGCCCTTGGTGGTGCGCCCAGTGGTGGTCGGCGACGAGCACGGCGGTCACCCCGACCAGGAGGCTGAGCAGCGCGATCCCGGCGGCGGCGGCGAGCAGCACGTGGGCCTGGCGGTACGGCCCGACCCGGCCGCGGGCCGACGCGGTCAGCAGCGCGGTGGCGCAAGCGGCGACGAGCCCGCTCAGCACCGCGACAGCGAGCATGCCCGGGGGGAAGTGCACGACCTCAACTGTGCCGGATGGGCGCCGTCCGTGGGGCACCGGGTGTGCATCTGTTGGGACACGGCGCGCGTGCGCGGGGGCCGGCGCCGGGACGGTGCCACACTGGTAGCCATGCCTGAGCTGCGGTCGAAGACCTCCACGCACGGTCGGACGATGGCCGGCGCCCGGGCCCTCTGGCGGGCCACCGGGATGACCGACGACGACTTCGGCAAGCCGATCGTCGCCATCGCCAACAGTTTCACCCAGTTCGTACCCGGCCACGTGCACCTGAAGGACCTGGGCGGGCTGGTCGCCGAGGCGGTGGCCGAGGCCGGCGGCGTGGGCCGGGAGTTCAACACGATCGCGGTGGACGACGGCATCGCCATGGGCCACGGCGGCATGCTCTACTCGCTGCCCAGCCGGGAGCTGATCGCCGACGCCGTGGAGTACATGGTCAACGCGCACTGCGCGGACGCCCTGGTCTGCATCTCCAACTGCGACAAGATCACCCCGGGGATGCTGCTGGCCGCGCTGCGGCTGAACATCCCGACCGTCTTCGTCTCCGGCGGCCCGATGGAGGCCGGCAAGACGATGGCGATCGAGGGAATCGTGCACTCCAAGATCGACCTGATCGACGCGATGATCGCGTCCTCCAACGAGGCGGTCACCGACGACCAGCTGGGCGAGATCGAACGCTCGGCCTGCCCGACCTGCGGCTCCTGCTCCGGCATGTTCACCGCCAACTCGATGAACTGCCTGACCGAGGCGATCGGCCTGGCGCTGCCGGGCAACGGCTCGACGCTGGCGACCCACGCCGCGCGCCGGTCGCTCTTCGTCGAGGCCGGCCGGACCGCCGTGGAGATCGCCAAGCGCTGGTACGACGGCGAGGACGCCTCGGTGCTGCCCCGCGCCATCGCCAACCGGGCCGCCTTCGAGAACGCGGTCGCCCTGGACGTGGCCATGGGCGGGTCCACCAACACGATCCTGCACCTGCTCGCCGCCGCCCGCGAGGCCGAGCTGGACTTCTCGGTGGCCGACATCGACGCGATCTCCCGGCGGGTGCCCTGCCTGGCCAAGGTCGCGCCGAACTCGCCGCAGTACCACATGGAGGACGTGCACCGGGCCGGCGGCATCCCGGCCATCCTCGGCGAACTGGACCGCGCCGGCCAGCTCAACCGGGACGTGCACGCGGTGCACTCCCCCTCGCTGGCCCAGTGGCTGACGGACTGGGACATCCGGGGCGGGTCACCGAAGCCGGAGGCGGTGGAGCTGTTCCACGCCGCGCCGGGCGGGGTGCGCACCACCGAGCCGTTCTCCACCACCAACCGCTGGTCGTCGCTGGACACCGACGCGGCCGGCGGCTGCGTGCGGGACTGCGAGCACGCGTACTCGGCCGACGGCGGGCTGGCCATCCTGCACGGCAACCTGGCCCCGGACGGCTGCGTGGTGAAGACCGCCGGGGTGCCCGAGGAGTGCCTGACGTTCCGCGGCCCGGCCAAGGTCTACGAGTCCCAGGACGACGCCGTGTCGGCGATCCTGGCCAAACAGGTCGTCGCCGGCGACGTGGTGGTGATCCGGTACGAGGGCCCGAAGGGCGGCCCCGGCATGCAGGAGATGCTCTACCCCACCTCCTTCCTCAAGGGCCGGGGGCTGGGCCGGTCCTGCGCGCTGCTCACCGACGGCCGGTTCTCCGGCGGCACCTCCGGCCTGTCGATCGGGCACGTCTCCCCGGAGGCGGCCTCCGGCGGCCTGATCGCGCTGGTCCGCGAGGGCGACGAGATCGTCATCGACATCCCGGGGCGCTCCATCGAGCTGAACGTCCCCGACGATGTGCTCCAGGCCCGCCGGGTCGCCGAGGAGAAGCGGGACCGCCCGTACACCCCGACCGACCGGCAGCGCCCGGTGTCGGCGGCGCTGCGCGCGTACGCCTCGATGGCCACCTCGGCCAGTGACGGCGCGTACCGGCGGGTCCCGGAGTAACCGGCCCCCACGTCGCGCCCCGGCGCCGGTATCGTCCGGCGTCGGGGAGGCGATCATGAGCTACGCACGACAGATTCGACCGGTCATCGACCGGGTGTACGTCGGCGCCCGCTGGGCGG
>JBARAE010000017.1:0-3151 GCA_049791715.1 Micromonospora sp. | reverse complement strand
ACCGCTGGCCGGCCTCCTCGACGCGCGGGCAACCCGGCTGGCGCTGCGGACCGCCGGACTGCTCGCGGCCGGCTGGGTGGTCCTCGAGCTGCTGGCCGGGCCGGCGATGGGCCGGGACAACCCGGTCCCTGGGGTGCTGTATGTGGTGATGTGGGTCTGGGTGCCGTTGACCTCGGTCCTGATCGGTCCGGTGTGGCGCCTGATCAGCCCGGTCCGGACCCTGCACGCCGCGCTGACCCGCGTGACCAGACAGCCGCCGGACCAGGGGCTCGCCCGCCTGCCCAAGCAGTGGGGCTACTGGCCAGCCGCGTGTGGGCTGGCCGGGTTCGTGTGGCTGGAACTGGTGCCGCCAGAGCGGGCCAATGTGCCGGTTGTCGGCCTCGCTCTGGCCGTGTACGCCGCGGTCACGCTGCTCGGTGGGCTGATGTTCGGGGCGGGCTGGTTTGCCTGCGCGGACCCGTTCGAGGTGTACTCCACCTTGGCGGCCCGACTGGCTCCGATCGGCCGGCGCCGGGACGGCCGCCTGGCTCTGCGTAACCCGTTCCATGGCCTCGACGCCACCCCGATTCGCCCCGGTCTGGTCGCGGTGGCGCTCGTCCTGCTCGGCTCGACCGCCTACGACAGCCTCTCCAACGCCCCACAGTGGCTGCGCGTCATGCAGTCGGCCGGCTCCCCGGTGCTGATCGCCACTGGCGGGCTGGCCTGCTGCATCGCAGTGCTCTCGATCCTGTACCTCGCGGCGACCCGAGCGGCAGGCAGCGTCGGGGAGCGGGATGAACTTCCCGGGTTGTTCGCGCACTCCATCGTGCCGATCGCGCTGGGCTACGTCATCGCACACTACTACTCACTGGCCGTGGTCGAGGGCCAGCGCACGATCATCCTCGCCACCAACAACACCGACCAGACCGCCAACCTGCTCGGACTGTCCACCGGTGACGTCAACTACAGTCTCGTGCGGCCCGCCTTCGTGGCCAGCCTGCAGGTGGTTGCGGTGGTCGCCGGGCACGTCATCGGCGCGGTGGCTGCGCACGACCGAGCGGTACGCATCTTCCCCCGCGCCCGATCGACCGCCGCCCAAGCGCCGCTCCTCCTGCTTATGGTCGCCTACACCTACGTCGGGCTCACCCTCCTCTTCGCCGCGTAGGACGATGTCGTCGCGTCCGGTGCCGGCGCGGTTGGGTTCGGCTCGCCCGTTACGGCCTCGGTCCCTGGGGCCGATTCTGGCCGGCTTGGCTGGCGGCGGCGAGGAAGGCGTTGTAGCGGGCGAGGTCGTCGTCTTCGCCGGTCGCCTCGGCGCGGTCGGCGGCGCGGTCGAGGCGGGCCTGTTCCCGCTGGTCGGCGCGGATCCACTGCCGTCCGAGGAGGATCATGACGGCGGTTGCGGGGATTTCGCCGAAGGCCCAGGCGATGCCCGCGCCCAGTTTCTGGTCTGTCATCAGGGACGAGGCCCAGGTGGGGTGGACGGAGGTGTACCAGTCGGGGGCGATGACGGTGGTGGTTTGCATGAGGACCAGGCCGAAGAAGCCGTGGGCCATCATCGCGGCCAGGTGGATGAGCATCAGCATGGGGTGGGGGATCTTCGCCCGGCCCGGGTCGATGCCGATGAGCACCCAGAACAGCAGGTAGCCGGAGACCACGAAGTGAGTGAGCATGGCCAGGTGGCCGAGGTGGGAGCGCATCAGCGTGCCGAGCAGGTCGCTGAAATAGAGGCCGAAGAGGCCGCTGGTGTAGATGCCGAGCGCGACGAGGGGGTTGGTGAGCAGCTTCGTGGGCCGGCTGTGCAGGGCGCGCAGTAGCCATTCCCGGGCGCCGCGGACCTGCGGGTCGGCGGGGCGGTGCAGGGCGCGTAGGGCGAGGGTGACGGGGGCGCCGCTGACGAGCAGGATCGGCACCAGCATGGACAGCACCATGTGCTGTGCCATGTGGGCGCTGAACAGCACGTACGCGTAGCGCGCCACGCCGAGGTTGGTGAACGCGGTGAGCACCAGCAGCCCGCCGAGCCAGCTGGCGGTCCGGGCGATCGGCCAGCGGTGCCCGGCCCGGTGCAGACGCCCCACCCCGGCCAGGTAGCCGCCGGCTCCGCAGGCGGTGAGGGCGAGGAAGAGCAGATCCGGCAGGGGCTGGCCGAACAGGTTGCCCGGGGTGGGGGCAGCCGGCATCGGGAAGCCGAGCAGCGCGGTCAGCGGGTCGGCGTCGGTGGGGTTGCTCGGCACCGGGGTGGGGCTGCGGGAAAGTGCCACGGCGAGCCCCAGGGTGGCAGCGAACACGACCAGTTCCCCGGCGGCCAGCCTGGTGAACGCCCCACGCTGGCCGGTGTGCAGGGCCGGCAGGGTCCGGGACCGGTGCGCGACGCCGACGGTACCGAGGATCACCAGCGCGGCGAGCTTGCCGCCCACCAGCCACCCGTAGCGGGACTGCCAGAGCTGGTCCAGGGTGCCCAGGCGCACGGCGGCGTTGGCGAGCCCGCTGACCGCGACGGTCGTGAAGCAGCCCAGGGCAAGGCGGCTGTATCGACCGGCGGCCTCGGCGATGTGCCGGCTGCGGCGGACCATCAGCAGCGCGGCCAGGCCGCCGATCCACAGCGCGGCGGCCAGCACGTGCACGACGAGGCTGCTGACCGCGGTCTGGTGGTTGCCGGCCCCGGCGGCGTGTCCGGTGAACGCCGGCGGTGTCACCGCCACCAGCGCCAGCACCGCCGCCGTGGCGGCGAGCCCGCGTGACACGCCCACCCGGACGAGTACCGCCACGGTCAGAGCCAGCCCGGCCTGCAGCAGCAGGGCCTGCCCCTGGGAGATTGAGGACGCGAAGCTGAGGACGGCGGCCGTGCTGAGCCGCTGCGGCGGGACACCGAGCACGTCCGAGACCGTCAGCGCGATCAGCGCCAGGGCAGCGAACGCCCACCCGAGGGACATCGCGCCGGCGCGGCGTAGCAGCAGCCAGCCGTGCGGGGACACGCTGGGCCCGTCCCCAGGCAGCAGGAACGCCGCCGTGACCAGCATTCCGACGGTCAGCGCGGCGAGCGCGTCCGCGAGCAGCCGGACCAGGGGCAACGCCCAGGCCGTGACCGGTCCGGGGTCCGGCAGGCCGGGGATCGCGACGGCGAGTGCACCGCCGGCTCGCAGGGCTAGCAGAAGCGCCACCGCCGCCGACG
>JBARAE010000016.1:0-5431 GCA_049791715.1 Micromonospora sp. | reverse complement strand
GCGGCGGGCTCGGCCGCCGCCACGCTCACTGCGACTCCAACTGCCGGCGGATCTCGCGGCGGGCCACGTCGCGGACGTGCACCTCGTCCGGGCCGTCGGCGATGCGCAGCGTACGGGCGCCGGCGTACATCGAGGCGAGCGGGAAGTCGTCGGACACCCCGGCGCCGCCGTGCACCTGGATCGCCCGGTCGATCACCTCGAGCGCGACCCGGGGTGCGATCACCTTGATGGCGGCGATCTCGCTCCGGGCGCCCTTGGCGCCGTACCGGTCGATCATCCAGGCGGCCTTGAGGGTCAGCAGCCGGGCCTGCTCGATCGCCATCCGCGACTCGGCGATCTGCTGCTGGACCACGCCCTGGCGGGCCAGTTCCTGGCCGAAGGCGACCCGCGAGGTGGCGCGGCGCACCATGAGGCTCAGCGCGCGCTCGGCCAGGCCGATGGAGCGCATGCAGTGGTGGATGCGCCCGGGACCGAGCCGCGCCTGGGCGAGGGCGAAGCCGCTGCCCTCCTCGCCGAGCAGGTTGGTCGCGGGCACCCGGGCGTCGGTGAAGACCACCTCGCCGTGGCCGTGCTGGTCGTGGTAGCCGAAGACCGGCAGCGAGCGCACCACCTCGACGCCGGGGGTGTCGACCGGCACCAGGATCATCGACTGCTGCCGGTGGGTGTCGGCCGACGGGTCGGTCTTGCCCATCACGATCATGATTGTGCAGCGCGGGTCGGCGATGCCCGTGGTCCACCACTTGCGGCCGTTGATGACGTACGAGTCGCCGTCCCGCTCGATGCGGGTGGAGATGTTGGTGGCGTCGCTGGACGCCACGTCCGGCTCGGTCATGCCGAACGCCGACCGGATCTCTCCGTCGAGTAGCGGGCGCAGCCAGCGCTCCTTCTGCTCGGCGGTGCCGAACATGTGCAGGATCTCCATGTTCCCGGTGTCCGGTGCCGCGCAGTTCGTCGCCTCGGGGGCGAGTTCGATGGAGCGGCCCATCAGTTCGGCGAGCGGGGCGTACTCGAGGTTCGTCAGGCCGGAGACGTCGGGCAGGAAGAGGTTCCACAGGCCCCGGCGGCGGGCCTCGGCCTTGAGTTCCTCGACCACGGCGGGCAGGTGGTGTCGCTTGCCGGAGGTCTCCAGTTCGGCGCGCTGCGCCGCGTACACGGGCTCGGCCGGGTAGACGTGGCTGTCCATGAATTCCTGCAGCCGGTGCAGGAGTTCGGCGCCCCGGGCGCTCGGTTCGAAGTCCATGCGATCCTCCCCATTGACGCGCCTGCGACGGCTCGCTAGCGTCGCCGAACATACCGTCCGGTCGGTATGCCGTCCAGGGCTGCCGAGGGAAGTGCTGAGGAGCCCGCGTGAGCGTGATGGACCGGTTCCGCCTCGACGGAAAGGTCGCCGTGGTGACCGGCGCCTCCTCCGGGCTGGGCGTGTCGTTCGCCCGGGCGCTCGCCGAGGCCGGCGCGGACGTCGTCCTCGGCGCCCGGCGCGTGGACCGCCTGCCGCACACCGGCAAGCTTGTCGAGGCCGCCGGCCGCCGCTATGCCAGCCGCGCCACCGACGTGAGCCGGCCGGAGGAGTGCGAGGCGCTCATCGCCACCGCCATCGACACGTTCGGTCGGGTGGACGTGCTGGTCAACAACGCCGGCGTCGGCACCGCCGTCCCCGCCACCCGGGAGACGCCCGAGCAGTTCCGGTCGGTCGTCGACGTCAACCTGATGGGCACCTACTGGATGGCGCAGGCCTTCGCCCGCGCCGCCAAGCACGGCGGTGCCATCGTCAACATCTCCAGCGTCATCGGCCTGCGTCCCGCCAACATCCCGCAGGCCGCGTACGCGTCGAGCAAGGCCGCCGTCATCGGGCTGACCCGGGACCTCGCCGCGCAGTGGACCGGGCGCAAGGGCATCCGGGTCAACTGCCTCGCCCCGGGCTTCTTCCAGTCCGAGATGAGCGACCAGTTGGAGCCGGCGACGTTCGAGATGGTCAAGCAGGTCGCGCCGGCCGGGCGCCTCGGGGAGCACGAGGAACTCGCCGCCACCCTGATCTGGCTGGCGAGCGACGCCTCGTCGTACGTCACCGGAGTGACCGTTCCCGTCGACGGCGGTCTCGTCATGCCGTGACACCCACCACCCCGTGACCGGTCCGGCCGCTGGTCGGGCCGGGAGCGACCCCGCCGCACTGGAGGTGCCGCATGAGCTTCAACCTCGCCACCATCCTCCGGGAGCCCCGGCGCGAGCACCCGGACAAACCGCTGTGCCACCTGGGTGACCTGACCTTCACGTACGCCCAGGTCGACGACATGTCCGGACGGGTCGCGGCTGCGCTGCTCGGCCTCGGGCTGCGCCGGGGCGACAAGGTGGCCGTCCAGCTGCCCAACGTGCCGCAGTTCCTCTTCACCTACTTCGCGATCCTCAAGGCGGGACTGGTGATGGTCCCGCTCAACCCGCTGCTGAAGGCCGGCGAGGTCGCCTACCACCTGGAGAACTCGGACACGAGGGTCTTCGTCACGTTCGAGCTCTTCGCCGACGAGGCGGTCAAGGGGGCCGCCGAGGTGGAGGGCGTCACGACGTACGTGGTGAACCTGCCCGGCAGCGACCGGCGGCCCGACGGCACCCGGCACTACGACGAGCTCTACCGGGCGGAGGACACCGGGGAGATCGAGCCCACGAACGCCGACGACACCGCGGTGCTGCTCTACACCAGCGGCACCACCGGCAAGCCCAAGGGCGCCGAGCTGACCCACTTCCAGCTCTACATGAACTGCACGGTCGGCGGCGACCTCTTCGGCTTCGCCGACGACGACATCGGCCTGGCCGTGCTGCCGCTGTTCCACGTCTTCGGGCTCTCCAGCGTGCTCAACGTGGCCGTACGCTACGGCGGCACCATCGTGCTCGTCCCGCGCTTCGAGGTCGGGCCGGTCCTCGACGCGATCGAGCGGCACCGCTGCACGATCTTCTCGGGCGTGCCGACCATGTACTTCGCGTTGCTGCAGGCCGACCTCGCCGGCCGGGATTTCTCCTCGCTGCGGGTCGGGGTCTCCGGCGGGGCGGCGATCCCGGGCGAGGTGATCCGGGCCTTCGAGGAGAAGTTCCCCGGCGTGGTGATCCTGGAGGGCTACGGCCTGTCGGAGACGGCCAGCACCACGACCTTCAACATCAGCGCCGAGCAGCGCAAGGTGCTCTCCATCGGCAGGCCGATCTGGGGTGTCGAGACCCGCATCGTGGACGACCTGGACCGGCCGCTGCCGCCCGGGCCGGAGCACGTGGGCGAGATCGTGGTCCGCGGCCACAACGTGATGAAGGGCTACTACAAGGACCCCGAGGCGACCGCCGAGGCGTTCCGGGGCGGCTGGTTCCACACCGGAGACCTCGCGTACGCCGACTCCGACGGTTACCTGTTCATCGTCGACCGGAAGAAGGACCTGATCATCCGCGGCGGGTTCAACGTGTACCCGCGGGAGATCGAGGAGGTCCTCTACGCCCACCCGGCCGTCGTGGAGGCCGCCGTCATCGGCCGCCCCGACGCGAAGCTGGGGGAGGAGGTCGTGGCGGTGCTCAGCGTCAAGCCGGACGCCGAGGTGACGGCCGACGACCTCGTGGCGTACTGCAAGGAGCGGCTGGCGGCCTACAAGTACCCGCGGCAGGTGCGCATTGTGGAGGAACTGCCGAAGGGCCCGACCGGCAAGCTCCTCAAGCGGGAGATCAAGAAGGAGCTGCAGCCATGAGCCCGATCGCCACCGTCCGCGGGCCCGTCGAGAGTGCCGACCTGGGCCGCACCTACATGCACGAGCACATCTTCACCCTGACCGCCGACGTGCAGCAGAACTACCCCGACGAGTGGGGGAGCGAGGAGGCCCGGGTCGCGGACGCGGTCGAGAAGCTGCGCGCCCTGGCCGGGCAGGGGATCCGGACCATCGTGGACCCGACGGTGGTCGGCCTGGGCCGCTACATCCCGCGCATCCAGCGCATCGCGGAGCAGGTCCCCGAGCTGAACATCGTCGTCGCCACCGGCATCTACACGTACGACAGCGTCCCGTTCTACTTCCACCACCGGGGTCCGGCCCTCAACGAGGCGCTCGGGACCGAGCTGCCGGACCCGATGGTGGACATGTTCGTGCGGGACATCACCGAGGGTATCGCCGGCACCGGTGTGCGGGCCGGCATGCTCAAGTGCGCTATCGACGCCCCGGGACTCACGCCGGGCGTCGAGCGGGTCATGCGGGCCGTCGCGCGGGCGCACCATCGCACCGGTACGCCGATCACCGTCCACAGTCACCCGGAGACGAGGACCGGCCTCGCGGTGAAGCGGGTGCTCTGCGATGAGGAAGGGGTCGACCCGCGCCGGGTGGTGCTCGGGCACAGCGGCGACACCACCGACTGCGACCACCTGGCCGAGCTCGCCGACGCCGGCTTCATCCTGGGCATGGACCGCTTCGGGATCAACCTGGAGACCACCTTCGAGGCCCGGGCGGACACCCTGGTGGAGATGTGCCGGCGGGGCTACGCCGAGAGCATGGTGCTCTCGCAGGACGCCTCCTGCCACATCGACTGGATCGACCCGGCGGTCATGGCGTTCCTGCCCCAGTGGCACTACCTGCACATCGGCGCCGAGGTGCTGCCGTACGTGCGGGAACGCGGGGTGACCGACGCGCAGATCGAGACGATGCTGGTGGACAATCCGCGCCGCGTCCTGGAGACGGGCCGGCCGGGGCAGGCCCCGGTCGCCCCGCAACCGCGGGGCACCGAACCTGCACCTCAAGTGCAATAGTCGCGGCCGGACCGGGCTCTGCACCGTCGCCGAGCCCGGCCCGCCGCCTGCGCACAGCGGGCCGTCCCTGCACGTCATCGACGGGATCCCGAGCCGTCGGACGTCACGACGACATAACGAAACATTGACGAGCTCCGCTTGAAAAGTACACTCCCGGTGTAACAACCAGCCCCACGCTTCGCCCAAGGTCGCACCGCGCATCCCCCGACGCCGCGTCTTTTCCGAGGTGAAGATGAGCGCATCGTCCGGCACCAACGGCATCGAGCTGGCACTGCATCACGTGGGCGTACGGTTCGGCGGGCTGATCGCCCTCGACGACGTCTCCCTGCGCGTACCGCCCGGCGGCGTCGTGGGCGTCATCGGCCCCAACGGCGCGGGAAAGACCACCCTGTTCAACGTGGTCTGCGGGTTCGTCGCACCGACCAGCGGCGCGCTGACCCTCGACGGCGAGCCGTTCCGGCCCCGCCCGCACCGGCTGACCCGCCTCGGCATCGCCCGCACCCTCCAGGGAGTCGGCCTCTTCCCGGGGCTCACCGTCCTGGAGAACGTCATGGCGGGAGCCACCCACGCCGCGCGGGCCGGGTTCGCCGCGGCCCTGTTCGGCCTGCCCGGCAGCGACCGCGACGAGGGGCGGCTCCGCCGGCAGGCCCTCGACCTGCTCGCCGAGCTCGGCGT
>JBARAE010000015.1:0-2257 GCA_049791715.1 Micromonospora sp. | reverse complement strand
TGCCGCGCAACCGCCCGCGCGCCCGGAAGCACCGGAGCGTCGCCCTTTCCTGGCATCGCTGTAACCCCTTGTTCCTCTATCCGTATGCCCGCGGCGTCAGCGCCGACGGCTCTTCCGGTCGTCCTTCTCGTGACCCTTGAACGTGCGGGTCAGCGCGAACTCGCCGAGCTTGTGCCCGACCATCGCCTCGGTCACGAACACCGGGACGTGCTTGCGTCCGTCGTGCACGGCGATCGTGTGACCCAGCATCTCCGGGATGATCGTCGAGCGCCGCGACCAGGTCTTGATGACGTTCTTCGAGCCCTTGTCGTTCTGCGACTCCACCTTCTTGAGCAGGTGGTCGTCGACGAACGGGCCCTTCTTCAGGCTGCGAGGCATGTCTTATCTCCCTCAGCCGCGCTTACGCGTGGCGTAGCGGCGGCGGACGATCAGCCGGTCGCTCGGCTGGCCCTTACGACGGGTGCGGCCCTCGGGCTTACCCTGCGGGTTGACCGGGTGGCGACCACCGGAGGTCTTACCCTCACCACCACCGTGCGGGTGGTCGACCGGGTTCATCGCGACACCACGGACGGTCGGGCGCTTGCCCTTCCACCGCATGCGGCCGGCCTTACCCCAGTTGATGTTCGACTGGTCGGCGTTACCGATCTCGCCGATGCTGGCGCGGCAGCGCACGTCCACCCGCCGGATCTCACCGGACGGCATGCGGAGCGTCGCGTACGCGCCCTCACGGCCGAGCAGCTGGATGCCGACGCCGGCCGAACGGGCCAGCTTGGCGCCGCCGCCCGGACGCAGCTCCACGTTGTGGATCGTGGTACCGACCGGGATGTTCCGCAGCGGCAGGTTGTTGCCCGGCTTGATGTCGGCGCCCGGACCGGACTCGACGGTGTCGCCCTGCTTCAGGTCCTTCGGCGCGATGATGTAGCGCTTCTCGCCGTCGGCGTAGTGCAGCAGCGCGATACGCGCGGTGCGGTTCGGGTCGTACTCGATGTGCGCGACCTTCGCCGGCACGCCGTCCTTGTCGACCCGCTTGAAGTCGATCAGACGGTACTGCCGCTTGTGGCCGCCACCGTGGTGCCGGGTGGTGATCCGGCCGTGGGCGTTGCGTCCGCCCTTCTTCGGCAGCGGAGCCAGCAGCGACTTCTCGGGCGTCGACCGGGTGATCTCGGCGAAGTCGGCGACGCTCGAGCCACGCCGGCCCGGCGTCGTCGGCTTGTACTTACGGATAGCCATTGTCTACACCCCTCAGCTGACCGGGCCGCCGAAGGCCTCGATACGGTCACCGTCAGCCAGCTTCACGATCGCCCGCTTGGTGGACTTGCGCTGACCGAAGCCGGTCTTGGTGCGCTTGCGCTTGCCCTCGCGGTTGAGCGTGTTGACCGTCAGGACGCGGACGTTGAAGATCTGCTGGATAGCGATCTTGATCTCGGTCTTGTTGGCGTCCGGGTGCACCAGGAAGGTGTACCAGTTCCGGTTCAGCTCGCTGTAGCTCTTCTCCGAGACGACCGGCGCGACGATGATGTCGCGCGGATCGGCGATCGTGCTCACTTGCCACCCTCCTCGGTGGTCTCGGCGGGAACACCCAGGAACTCGTCCAGGGCGTCCTTGGTGAAGACCACGTCGTCAGCCACCAGCACGTCGTACGTGTTGAGCTGGCCGGCCTCGATCAGGTGCACCCGCGGCTCGTTGCGCAGCGACACCCAGTTCAGCTCGTCGGTGCTGCTGAGCACGACCAGCACCCGGCTGGCCCCGGTCAGCTTGGCCAGCGTGACCAGGGCGGCCTTAGTCGACGGCTTGTCGCCGGAGACGAACGCCTCGACGACGTGCACCTGCCCGGCGCGGGCCCGGTCGGAGAGAGCACCTCGCAGCGCGGCGACCTTCATCTTCTTCGGGGTCCGCTGGCTGTAGTCGCGCGGCACGGGACCGTGCACCACGCCACCGCCGGCGAACTGCGGAGCGCGGATCGAGCCCTGCCGGGCGCGACCAGTGCCCTTCTGCTTGTACGGCTTCCTGCCGCCACCGGCGACCTCGCCGCGGGTCTTGGTTTTGTGCGTGCCCTGGCGGGCGGCCGCGAGCTGGGCCACCACGACCTGGTGCATCAGCGAGATGTTCGCCTGCGCGTCGAAGATGTCAGCCGGCAGCTCGACAGAGCCGCTCCTGGCGCCTTCGACGCTGAGGACGTCAACGGTGATCACTTCGCCGAACCGCCCTTCTTCGCCCGGGTCTTGGCCGCGGTACGGACCAGGACCAGCGCGCCCTT
>JBARAE010000014.1:0-1723 GCA_049791715.1 Micromonospora sp. | reverse complement strand
GGTCAGCGGCGACTGGGGCAGCGGCCGGCTGTTCAACGGCCGGCTGTTCAGCGTGCTGATCACCGACGACGGTCGGGTGCTCGCCGGTCTGGTCACGCCGGAGCGGCTCTACCAGGCCGCCCGGGGCTGACCCGGGAACGACCCGCATCGGGGGTCCGGACGGCGCGAGCCGGCCGGGCCCTCGACGCCTGTCCGGGGCCGCTCGCCGCGGCGGTGTGACGTGATCGCGGGCGGCGCAGAGGGCTTGGTCCGGCGGCTCGCCACGCGGTATCTTTCTCAGTTCAAACACAAAAAGGAATGGCAAAGAGTGCCATTCCTGCGACGATTTTAACCAATGAGGAGACGGCTTGTCAACGCACTCCGACGGTTCCGGTGAGCTGCTGCACGAGGACGACGAGATCGGTCGCGAGCAGGAGTACGTCTCGATGCTCTACGACCGGCTGGACGGCATGCGGGAGCAGGCCGCCCAGCGGCTCACCGAGGAGCTGCGGACCACCGGCGGCACGTTGCAGGCCCGCTCCCAGCGCGACTCCGCCGTCCGGATGTACGCCGACCAGGTCGAGCAGTACGCCGCCGTGGAGAACGGCCTCTGCTTCGGGCGGCTCGACGGCGACGACGAGTCCCGCCACTACATCGGCCGGATCGGGATCTTCGACACCAGCGGCGACTACGACCCACTGCTGATGGACTGGCGCGCGCCGGCCGCCCGGGCGTTCTACCTCGCCACCGCCGCCAGCCCGCAGGGCGTACGCCGGCGGCGGCACCTGCGGACCCGGCAGCGGAAGGTGACTGCACTCAACGACGAGGTGCTGGACCTCACCACCGCCTCCCCCACCGCGCACGAGGACCTGACCGGCGAGGCATCGCTGCTCGCCGCGCTCAACGCCGGCCGCACCGGACGGATGCGGGACATCGTCGAGACCATCCAGGCCGAGCAGGACACGATCATCCGTGCCGACCTGCCCGGGGTGATGGTGGTCCAGGGCGGGCCGGGCACCGGCAAGACCGCCGTGGCGCTGCACCGGGCGGCGTACCTGCTCTACACCCACCGGCGCGAGCTCTCCACCCGCGGCGTGCTGCTGGTCGGCCCGAACGCGACGTTCCTGCGCTACATCTCCCAGGTACTGCCGGCGCTGGCCGAGACCGGCGTGCTGCTGCGCACCCAGGGCGACCTCTTCCCCGGGGTGAGCGCCCGGCGCGCCGAGCCGGCGGAGACGGCCGCGCTCAAGGGCCGCACGGTGATGACCGAGGTGCTGGCGGCCGCGGTCCGGGACCGGCAGTGGGCGCCGGACGAGCCGGTGGAGATCGAGGTCGAGCGGGAAACGCTGCTGCTGGACCCGGCGGTGGTGCGGGAAGCCCGGGAGCGGGTGCGCCGGACCGGCCGGCCGCACAACCTGGCCCGGGCGCTCTTCGACGTGGAGATCATCCACGCCCTCGCCGACCAGGTCGCCGAGCGGATCGGCGCGGACCCGCTGGGCGGGGAGAACCTGCTCTCCGAGGCGGACCGCGCCGAGATCCGCCGCGAGCTGCGCGAGGAGTCCGGGGTACGCGCCGCGCTCGACGAGCTCTGGCCGGTGCTCACCCCGCAGCGGCTGCTCGCCGACCTGTACGCCTCGCCCGAGCGGATCGCCACGGCCGCACCGATGCTCACCGGGACCGAACGGGCGTCACTGCACCGGGAGCCGGGCGGCGGCTGGACGCCGGCCGACGTGCCGTTGCTGGA
>JBARAE010000013.1:0-2660 GCA_049791715.1 Micromonospora sp. | reverse complement strand
GGGTGGTGTCGATCAGCACCTCCCGGGCGTCCGGCCCGTGGAACCGCAGCCGGTGGTAGGCCCCGGGCCGCTCCCGGTCCTCCAGCTCCGCCTGCGCCACCGCGGTCGCGAACCCGACGTCCCAGAGCGTCGGCGCCTCCGCCTGGTACGCCTCACCCCGGGCCAGGTTGCGCAGGAACGCCCGCTGCGACGCCGCCCGGGCCACCCGCCCGATGGTGGTGTACGTCAGCGACCAGTCCACCGACAGCCCGAGCCGCCGCCACAGGGCCTCGAAGACCTGCTCGTCCTCCGCCGTGAGACTTTCGCACAGCTCGATGAAGTTGCGCCGGGAGATCGACGTCGGGTTCTTCCGGGCATCGTCGGTGACCGGGGTGGCCGGCGGCGTCCAGTCCGGGTCGTACGGCAGGGCCGGGTCGCAGCGCACCCCGTACACGTTCTGCACCCGACGCTCGGTGGGCAGACCGTTGTCGTCCCAGCCCATCGGGTAGAAGACCGCCTTGCCGCGCATCCGCTGGAATCGCGCCACCGTGTCGGTGTGCGTGTACGAGAAGACGTGTCCCATGTGCAGCTCACCGGATACGGTCGGCGGCGGGGTGTCGATCGCGTATACGTCCGACCGCTCCTTGCTGCGGTCGAACGCGTACGTGCCCTCCTCCTGCCAGCGGCGCGCCCAGCTCTCCTCGAGCCCGTCCAGGGTCGGACGTTCGGGGATGCCGGCGCGGGCCGTCCTCGCCGTATCAGTCATCAGCCGATCGTAGGCATCCGGTGACGACACGACCACGAGTTAACCGTCCCGGGCGGCTCAGACCAGCGAGTCGCGACGGGCGGTAGCCGAACGAGACCGACCGGAAGACCAGCGTGCCCCGGCCCGGACCGGCGGGGAGCGGCACCGGCCGTTCCGGTTCGGCCACCGCCGGTGGTTCGTCGAGCACCCCGGCCCGACGTTAACGTCGAATTTGAGTCACGCCCCTGTCATCTTCCGTCACTCACCGCACCCGGCTCTCGTGGTCGAGGAGCCACCGCTTCACGTCCAGCCCCCAGCGGTACCCGCCGAGGCTGCCGTCGGTGCGCAGCACCCGATGGCAGGGGACGAACAGGGCGGCGGCGTTGCGGGCGCAGGCGGCCGCGGCGGCGCGTACCGCCGCAGGGCGGCCGGCCAGCCCGGCGAAGCCTGTATACGTCACCGGCTCACCCGGCTTGACCTCCCGCAGCACCTGCCAGGCCTGCGTCATGAAGGTGCCGCCGCTGTGCTGGTCGACCGGCACCGCGTCGATCGCGGCCAGGTCGCCGTCCAGGTAGGAGCGGACGGCGGCGGTCACCGGGCCGAGGTCGGACCGGTCCCGCAGGTCGCCGCGGAGGCTCGGGTGGGTCAGCGGCAGCAGGCTCGCCGGGTTGGCGGTGAAGCCGGCCGCGCGGACCGCGCCGTCCGGTCCGGCGAGGATGCTCAGCGGCCCGGCGGGCGTCGGGATGACACTGCTGTCCAGTGTGATCATGCTTGTCTCCAGATTCGGATCACCGCGTACGACCGCCAGGGGCGCCAGCGGTCGGCGTACGCGTCGAGGGTCTTCGGGTCGTCGGGCAGGCCGAGCGCGGTCGCGCCCCGGCGTACGGCGAGGTCGGTGGAGAGCAGGATGTCCGGGTCGCCGAGTGCCCGCATCGCCACATAGCCGGCGGTCCAGGCGCCGATCCCGGGCAGCGCGGTCAGCCGCCGTACGGTCTCCTCCCGGTCCCCGCCCGGGTCGAGGTCGAGCTCCCCGTCGGCGACGGCCCGGGCCACCGCGCGGATCGTCTCCCGCCGCGCCGCCGGCATCCCGAACGCCTCATCCGGCAGCCCAACCACCTCCTCCGCCCCGGGAAACCCCCGCAGCCCCGCCGGCCCCCCGCCCTGCCCGCGGTGATCATGGGGTTGGCGGCAGTTCTGGAGATCGACATCGCCGTCAACCTCATGATCAACCGGGTGTGTCGCGGGGGTGGTGGCCTGGAGGAGACGGGTGAGGGTGGTGCGGGCGGACTGGAGGGAGACCTGTTGGGTGGTGATGGCGCGCAGGGCCATCTCGAAGCCGTCGACCGCGCGGGGGAGGCGGATCCCCGGCTCGGCCGCCACCGCTGGGGCGAGGGCCGGGTCCTGGGCCAGGGTCTCGTCGACGGCGATCGGGTCGGCGTCGAGGTCGAGCAGGCGACGGCAGCGGGCCACGGCGGGGGCCAGGTCGCGCATGTCGGCCAGGCGCAGGGTGGCCGAGACGTGGCCGTCGGCCGGGGTCAGCGCCGCCTCACCGGCTCCGTGCGGCAGCCGCAACCCCCGGCGGTACGTCCCGTCGCGTACCTCTTCCACCCCGGGCAGCGCCCGGACGGCGAGGAAGTCCAGCAGCGCCGCCGCGTGCAACGGCGGCCGGTACGCCAGCCGCAGGGTGATCGTGCCCGCCCCGCCCGTCGCGGGCCGTTGTCCCCGAGTGGCCCGCAGGTCGGACGGGGCCGTCCCGTACACCTCGCGGACGGTGTCGTTGAACTGCCGTACGCTGCCGAACCCGGCGGCGAACGCGATCTCGGCCATGCCCAGTCCAGTGGTCTCGATGAGGATCCGGGCGGTCTGGGCGCGCTGGGCACGGGCCAGCGCGAGCGGCCCGGCCCCCATCTCGGCGCGGAGCATCCGGTGCAGGTGC
>JBARAE010000012.1:0-4865 GCA_049791715.1 Micromonospora sp. | reverse complement strand
GCTCTTGATCGCGTCCAGCTCGTCGACGCCCCGCGCCACCGGTTTCGGCACCGCCCCGGCGGCCCGCACCCGGTCGGCCTGCGCCGGATCGGCCACCGCCACCATCAGCCGGCTGCCGTCGGCGCTGAGCCAGCTGCCGCCGTAGTCCCCGCCCAGCTCGGTGCGGAGCCGGGTCACCGTGCCGGCGGCCCACCGCTCGCGGGTCAACCGCTGCACCGCCTGCTCACGGCTCAGCGAGAGGTCGCGGCTCACCGCGTCGACGACCTCCGGCGCGACGACACCGGACGCCGCCGGGGCGCCACCGTGCGGCGCCCCACTCTCGCCGGCGAACGATGGCAGGGTCACCGCCGCCGCCGCTCCCGCCGCCGCCACCAGTACGCCGATGGCTGTCATCCGTCTGCGGTCCATCCGCCACGCTCCTCCCGGCGGGCGCGGGGTACGCCTGCCGGCACGGAGTACGGAGACGAACGGCGATCGGTTGAACCGGTCCGGCGCGGATCAGCGGAGGGTGGTCGCCCGGCGTCGGGGCGTACCGGAACGGCGACGCCGGTCCACCGCGGACGGTGGACCGGCGGACGGAGCTGGTGGGGTCAGACCTCGACGACGGTCGGCACGATCATCGGCCGACGGCGGTACGCGTCGTTCACCCAGCGTCCGACGGTGCGCCGGACGATCTGCTGCAACTGGTGCGGGTCGGTGATGCCGTCCGCGGCGGCCCGGTTCAACGCCTCCGTGACCAGCGGGATCACCGGGTTGAACGCCTCCGGGTCCTCGGAGAAGCCCTTCGCCGACAGCGTCGGACCACCGACCACCTTGCCGGTGACCGAGTCCACCACCACGGTGGTGGCGATGAAGCCGCCGTCGCCGAGGATGCGGCGCTCGGTGAGCAGCGACTCGCTGACGTCGCCGACGGCGAGGCCGTCCACGTAGACGTACCGGCTTTTCACGTGGCCAACCAGGCTGGCCCGCCCCTCGACCAGGTCGACGACGTCGCCGTCCTCGCAGAGCACGACGCGGTCGGGGGCGACCCCGGACTCGATGCCGAGGCGGGCGTGCGCCCGCAGGTGCCGCCACTCGCCGTGTACCGGCATCAGGTTGCTCGGACGGGTCACGTTGAGCAGGTAGAGCAGCTCCCCGGCGGGGGCGTGGCCGGAGACGTGCACCTTCGCCACGTCCTTGTGCACCACCACCGCGCCGGCCCGGGCCAGCCGGTTGATCACCCGGTAGACCGAGGTCTCGTTGCCGGGCACCAGCGACGAGGCGAGGACCACGGTGTCGCCGGGGGCGATGGTGATGTGCCGGTGGTCGCCGCTGGCCATCCGGCCGAGCGCGCTCATCGGCTCACCCTGCGAGCCGGTGGACATCAGCACGATCTGCTCCGGCGGCAGGGTGGTGGCCTCCTCGATCCCGATGACCAGGCCGGGCGGGATGTTGAGCAGGCCGAGGTCGCGGGCGATGCCCATGTTGCGCACCATCGACCGGCCGATCAGGGCCACCTTGCGGCCGTGCTCGATCGCCGAGTCGAAGACCTGCTGCACGCGGTGCACGTGCGAGGCGAACGACGCGACGATGATCCGGCCCTTGGCCTTCGCGAAGATCGAGTCGAGGACCGGGCCGATCTCCCGCTCGGGGGTGACGAAGCCGGGGATCTCCGCGTTCGTGGAGTCCGACAGCAGCAGGTCCACACCCTCGGCGCCGAGCCGGGCGAAGCCGGCCAGGTCGGTGATCCGGCCGTCCAGCGGGAGCTGGTCCATCTTGAAGTCGCCAGTGTGCAGCACCAGCCCGGCCGGGGTGCGGATGGCGACCGCGAGGGCGTCCGGGATGGAGTGGTTGACCGCGAAGAACTCGCACTCGAACGGGCCGAGCCGCTCCCGCCCGCCCTCCTTGACGGTCAGCGTGTACGGCTGGATCCGCCGCTCGGCCAGCTTCGCCTCGACCAGGGCGAGGGTGAACTGGGAGCCGACCAGCGGGATGTCCGGCTTGTGGGCGAGCAGGTACGGCACCGCGCCGATGTGGTCCTCGTGGCCGTGGGTGAGCACGATCGCCTGCACGTCGGCCAGCCGGTCCAGGATCGGACCGAAGTCGGGCAGGATCAGGTCCACGCCCGGCTGCTCGACGTCGGGAAAGAGCACCCCGCAGTCGACGATCAGCAGCTTGCCGTCGTACTCGAAGACGGTCATGTTCCGGCCGATGGCGCCGAGTCCGCCGAGCGGGATGATCCGCAGGCCGCCCTCCGGCAGCGGCGGGGGAAGTTCACCCTCGAAGTGCGCCTCGGTCACGCGTCCACCTCATTCTGCGACGCCGTTCCCCGGCGTCCGTCGTGTCGTTCGATCATTCGGTCAGGTCGAGGCCCGCCGCGGCGCAGTCGGCGCGCAGCTGGGCCAGTTCGTCGGCGGTGGCGTCCACCAACGGCGGGCGTACCGGGCCGGCCGGCAGGCCCTTGGCCGCCAGGCCCGCCTTCACCAGGATCACGCCCTGGGTGCGGAAGATGCCGGTGTACAGCGGCAGCAGCCGCCGGTGCAGGCTGAGCGCCGTGGCGGTGTCCCCCGCCTCGTACGCCTCGATCATCTGCTTGGTCTGCACCCCGGTGAAGTGCGTCGAAGTGCCGACCACGCCGACGGCGCCGACCGCCAGCGCGGGCAGGGTCAGCGAGTCCTCGCCGCTGTAGTACGCCAGGTCGCTGCGGCTGAGCACCCAGGAGGTCGCCGTGAGGTCGCCCTTGGCGTCCTTCACCGCGACGATCCGGCCGTGTTCGGCCAGCTTGACCAGCGTCTCGGTGGCGATCGTCGTCCCGGCGCGGTGCGGGATGTCGTAGAGCATGAGCGGCAGCCCGGTGGCGTCCGCGACCGCGGTGAAGTGGCGCAGCAGCCCGCTCTGCGGCGGCTTGTTGTAGTACGGGGTGACCACCAGCAGACCGTGCGCGCCGGCCTTCTCGGCCGACGCGGCCAGCTCGATGGTGTGCCGGGTGTCGTTGGTGCCGACCCCGGCGACGATCCTCGCCCGGTCACCGACCGCCTCCACGACGGCGCGGATCAGGGCTTCCTTCTCGGCGTCGGTGGTGGTCGGCGACTCACCGGTGGTGCCGTTGAGCACCAGCGCGTCGTTGCCCTGCTCGTCGACCAGATGGTTGGCGAGCCGTACGGCGCCGTCGAGGTCGAGGGACCCGTCCGCGGTGAACGGGGTCACCATGGCCGTGAGCAGTCGCCCGAACGGGCGCGATGCGCCTCGGTCGGGGGCGGCAGGGTGGTCGTGCGTCATGTTCACAACCTAGCGGACGACCACCGGAGCCCCGGCGGGGAAGGGCGCAGGACTCACTCGGCGTGCGGGCTGGCCGCCACCTCGCTGCCGTCGGGCAGCGTGGAGATCACGAAGTCGGCGAAGACGTTCGGCGCGACCCCCTGGAGCTGCCGCAGGCACTCCACCGCCAGCTCGCGGATCTCCACGTCGGCGTGCTCGGTGGCGCGCATCTTGATGAAGTGCCGCCAGGCGCGGTAATTGCCGGTGACCACGATCCGGGTCTCGGTCGCGTTGGGCAGCACCGCGCGGGCCGCCTGCCGGGCCTGCTTGCGGCGCAGCGTCGGGTTGGGCTCCTCGGCGAAGCGCTGCTCCAGCCCCTCCAGCAGCTCGGTGTACGCCCGGACGCTGGCCTCGGCTGCCTCGACGAACTTCTTGTGCAGCTCCGGGTCCTCGGCGATCACCGTCGGCTCGACCATGGCCGCGTCCCGCTCGGGAACGTAGCGCTGGGAGAGCTGCGAGTACGAGAAGTGCCGGTGCCGGATCAGCTCGTGGGTGAAGGACCGGGACACGCCGCTGAAGTAGAAGCTCACCGAGCCGTGCTCCAGCACCGAGAGGTGCCCGACATCGAGGATGTGCGCCAGGTAGCCGGCGTTCGTCGCGGTCGCCGGGTTGGGCTTCTTCCAGCTCTGGTAGCAGGCCCGGCCGGCGAACTCGGCGAGGGCCTGGCCGCCCTCGGCGTCGGTCGACCACGGCACGTCGTCCGGGGCCTGGAACTGGGTCCACGCGATGAGCTTGACCTGCGGCTGCACCATGTCCGGCATTCCTGGGACTCTAGTGGCCGATGGGGCTCGGGCCCAAGCCAGGCTCGCCCGGTGCAACGTCCATCACCCGGAAACCGCCGCCGGCCCGACGACGGCTCCCGGGGTCAGACGTAGAGCGAGGTGAACGGCGCCCAGGGCAGGTTGCGGAGCACCGAGAAGGCCACCCACGCGGCCAGGAAGCCGCCGATCACCTTGGAGCTGATCCGCAGCTCCGGCAGCCGCCAGCCGAACGCCTGGTTCCCGGCCCACGAGACGAAGAGGTACGCCAGGAAGGGCAGCGAGAAGACGAAGAGGAAGTGGTGCCGGGCGGCGGCCGGCAGGTCGGCGTGCAGCACGTACCAGAGGGCCCTGGTGCCGCCGCAGCCCGGGCAGTCCAGCCCGGTGGTGAGCTTGAGCAGGCAGGTCGGCCGGGCGTCCGGGTCGCTCTGCGTCGGGTCGCTGATCAGCGCGTACGCCACCCCGGTGCCGACGCAGCCGAGCGCGGCCAACGGCGCGGCCCAGCGCGGGGCGCGCTCGTGCAGCCGGAGCACGAGCCGGGTGAACCGGTCCGGCTCGATCGGCTGGTAGACCGGGCCGTGCGCCCAGCCCCCGGGCGGGACCTCGGCGGCTGGCCCGTCGAATGCGACGGTCTCGGCGTGGTGCCCGGCCACCGGCGGGGTGGCGGACGGCGGCAGGGGGACGTCCTGCACCTGCGGGCCGGGCGTGCTGGCCGGCCGGTCGACGCTCGTCACGCGCTCACCGTACACCGGCGACGCCCGCCAGCGCGGCGGCCAGCGGCACCGCGAGGTCCCCCGCCACGGGCGGGGT
>JBARAE010000011.1:0-6181 GCA_049791715.1 Micromonospora sp. | reverse complement strand
GGGGCGGGGGGCTTGGCTCTCCGGTTACACCGCGTAGACTCTCGACCCGTGATTCAGCTTGAGCAAGTGACGAAGACGTACCCGAAGGCGTCCCGGCCTTCGCTCGACAACGTGTCCGTCTCGATCGAGAAGGGCGAGTTCGTCTTCTTCATCGGTCCATCCGGCTCCGGCAAGTCCACCATCATCAAGATGCTGCTGCACGAGGTGAGCCCCAACAAGGGGCGGGTCGTCGTGAACGGCAAGGACGTCACGGCGATGCGGTCCTGGAAGCGGCCCCACTTCCGCCGCTCGATCGGCTGTGTCTTCCAGGACTTCCGGCTGCTGCCCAACCGCACCGCCTACGAGAACGTGGCGTTCGCCCTCGAGGTGATCGGCAAGACCAAGGCGGTTGCCCGTCGGGTCGTGCCGGAGGTGCTGGAGCTGGTCGGGCTCGGTGGGAAGGAACACCGCTACCCCCACGAGCTCTCCGGTGGTGAGCAGCAGCGGGTCGCCGTCGCCCGGGCGTTCGTCAACCGCCCGCTGATCCTGCTGGCGGACGAGCCGACCGGAAACCTCGACCCGGACACCTCGATCGAGATCATGCGCCTGCTGGACCGGATCAACCGCACCGGTACGACCGTCGTGATGGTCACGCACGACTCCAACATCGTGAACCAGATGCGCCGCCGTGTCATCGAGATCGAGAGCGGCCGCATCGTGCGCGACCAGGCCCGCGGCGTCTACGGCTGAGCCGACGCTCCGCCCCTGCCGTAGACCCTGACGACGAACACCTCACGCCGGAGAGCCGGAGGAATTCCCGATGCGGATGAAATACGTCATGTCCGAGGTACTGGTCGGACTGTGGCGCAACGTCACCATGACTGTCGCGATGATCATCACGATGGCGGTGTCGCTGACCATGCTCGGCGCCAGCGGTCTGATGTACCGCCAGGTCAGCGACATGAAGGACCTCTACTACAAGAACATCCAGGTTTCGATCTTCCTGAAGACCGATGTCAACGACCAGCAGCGGGCGGCGCTCGAGGCGAAGCTGGACAGCGACCCGCTGGTCAAGGAGACCGTGTACGTCGACAAGCAGGAGGCGTACAAGCGGTTCCAGGAGATGTTCCAGGACGCCCCCGACCTGATCAGCGCGGTCAAGGCGGACAGCCTGCCGCCGTCGTTCCGGCTGACGCTGGTCAACCCGGAGCAGTACAAGGACATCTACAACCAGTACAAGGGTGCCGAGGGGGTCGACGAGATCGTCGACCAGAGCAAGCTGCTGGACAAGATCTTCGACATCCTCACCTCGATCCAGAACATCGCCCTCGCCGCCGCGGCCGTCATGGCGATCGCTGCCCTGCTGCTGGTCGCCAACACCATCCAGGTGGCCGCCTACAGCAAGCGGCGTGAGGTCGCCGTCATGAAGCTGGTCGGCGCATCCAACTGGTTCATCCAGGCGCCGTTCGTGCTCGAGGCGGTGGTCGCCGGCCTGATCGGATCGTTGCTCGGCCTGGGCGCGCTGATCGCGGCGAAGTTCCTGCTCTTCGACGGCGCACTCAAGGCGCTGCAGGGTCTGCTCTCCCCGATCAGCTGGGGCGACATCCTGTTCATGTTCCCGCTCATGGCCGGCGTCGGCGGCCTGATCAGCGCGATCACCGCCTGGGTCACGCTTCGCTTCTACCTGCGGGTCTAGTCACCCCCGCGGCTCTCCGAGGGCCCTCCCGCGCCGGAATAAACGACGCGGGAGGGCCCTTGTCATTCGGGTAGCATGATCTCCGCCCTGCGGCCGGTGGCCGCGGGATCGATCGGAAAGGGGGTGGCGCCGATGCCACGGGAAAAGGGTCGCAAGGTGGTCGCCTCCAACAAGAAGGCGCGGCATGACTACGCCATCCTCGACACGTACGAGGCGGGCATGGCGCTGACCGGCACCGAGGTCAAGTCCCTCCGAGCCGGGCGGGCGTCGCTGGTCGACGCGTTCGCCCAGGAGCGCGACGGCGAGCTGTACCTGCACGGTATGCACATCCCGGAGTACACCCAGGGCACCTGGACGAACCACGAGCCCCGGCGTACCCGGAAGCTGCTGCTCAAGCGGCTGGAGATCGACCGGTTGATCGGCAAGACCCGGGAGAGCGGCCTGACCATGGTTCCGCTGCAGGTCTACTTCTCCGACGGCTGGGCCAAGGTGGAGATCGGCCTGGCCAAGGGTAAGAAGTCGTACGACAAGCGGCAGGACCTCGCCAAGCGGGACGCCGAGCGGGAGATCGCTCGCGTGGCCGGCCGGCGCGGCAAGGGCATGGACGACTGATTCGTCCCGTCTGACCGGTTCCATGATCGGGCCGGGGCTCGGGATGAATCCGGTTGCGGCAGGCGTTAGGCTTGATAGTGCTGCCGACAGGGGCAGCCCTTCGAGGGGGTGACAGGTTTCGACTTCGTACGTTGAGGCAGGGGAAGCGAGCCGAGGAAGCCGACGTCGTCTCGAGAATCGTTCGTCGGAAACCAATAAGCGCCAAGAACAATCGCGCTGACTTCGCTCTCGCCGCCTGAGGCGAGTAGCAAGTCTGTCGGCCTGGGAGCGCCTTCGACCCAGTTAGCCGGCATCAGCTAGAAGGCTGGCCAACCGGACCCGGTCGCGGGGTCCGTGCGGCGAGATCAATCAGCGACTGGGCCCGTCACACCAACTCGCTCGCGTGATCGGTGGGGCCGAGTAGAGGCACAGCGAGCTGCGCTCGGAGAAGCCCTGGCAAAGCGGCGAAGGACCCGGGTTCGATTCCCGGCACCTCCACAGTTCAGGTCCCGAGAGTGTCATCGACACTCTCGGGACCTTTTTCGTGCCTCCTCGAAGGTATATACGCGAGGTATACCCTCGGTGTAGTCTCCGGGCATGAGCGTTCCTCTGACCCTGCTCGGGCTGCTCGAACGGGAGCCCAGCCACGGGTACGACCTGAAGCGCGACTACGACGCCTATTTCGGGCGCGGCAAGCCGCTGCCGTTCGGCCAGGTCTACTCGACCCTCAGTCGACTGGCCCGGGACGGCAAGGTGGTGATCAGCGAGGTCGGCCCCGGTGCCGGTCCCGACCGGAAGCGCTACATCATCACCGATCGGGGAGCGACCGAGGTCGACCAGTGGCTTACCCAGCCGGTGGAGCCGGAGCCGCATCTGCAGACCGTGCTCTTCGCCAAGGTCGTGCTCTCACTGATGCTGGACCGTCCCGCCAGCGACTACCTCGACACCCAGCGCAGCGCCCACCTGCAGCGCATGCGTGAGCTCACCGAGATCAAGCGCACCGGCAGCCTCGTCGACGCGCTGCTCGCCGACCACGGCCTGTACCACCTGGAGGCGGACCTCCGGTGGATCGAGATGACCGGCGCCCGGCTGGACGCCCTGAGGAAAACGGTGCGGCCATGACCGTCATGATCGAAGCGCGCAACGTGATGTTCTCGTTCGGCAAAACCCCCGCCCTGCGCGGCGCGAGCATCGCCGTGGACGCCGGCGAGATTCTGGCCGTCATGGGCCCCAGCGGCTCGGGCAAGTCGACGCTGCTGCACTGCCTGGCCGGCATCCTCGTTCCCGACTCCGGCGAGATCCTGTTCGACGGGGCCCGGGTCGACTCCATGACCGAGACCGAGCGCAGCACTCTGCGCCGGGACCGCTTCGGTTTCGTGTTCCAGTTCGGCCAGCTCGTCCCCGAGCTCACCGCAGCGGAGAACGTCGCCCTGCCGTTGCTGCTCAACGGGGTCCGCCGGACGGAAGCGCTGCGCACGGCGTACGGCTGGTTCGACCGGCTCGGCCTGGACGGCATGGAGCAGCGCCGGTCGGGCGAGCTGTCCGGAGGGCAGGCGCAGCGGGTCGCGCTCGCCCGCGGCCTGGTCGCCGGGCCGGAGGTCCTCTTCGCCGACGAGCCGACCGGCGCGCTCGACTCGCTCACCGGCGAGCAGGTCATGGAGCTGCTGGTTGCCGCAGCTCGCGAGCAGGGCACCACGGTCATCCTGGTCACCCACGAGCCTCGGGTCGCCGCGTACGCCGACCGCGAGGTCATCGTCCGCGACGGGCGCGTGAACGCGCCGGACCGGATCGCGTCATGATCGGCTTCGGGCTACGCCTGGCCGTGGCCGGCGGCCGGGAGGCGCTCACCCGCCTCGTCATCATCGCCGCCGCCGTCGCGGTGGGCGCCGGCCTCCTGCTGGCCACCCTCGCCGGGGTCAACGCCGTCAACGCGCAGCTCACCCGGTACGCGGCGTTGTATCCCCACGCGTCGACGGGCGGCAACGCGGATCCGCTGTGGTGGTCGACGCGGGAAGACTACTTCCACGGCAAGCAGATCATCCGCATCGACGTCGCCGCGACCGGACCGAACGCGCCCACCCCGATTGGCATTCCGACCACGCCGGGCCCAGGGGAGTACTACACCTCGCCGTCGTTGCAGAAGCTGCTGGCCGCCAACCCGGCCGACCAGCTCGGCGACCGCTACCCCGGACATGACCTCGGCACGATCGGCCCGGCGGCGCTGGCGTCGCCGGACGCCCTGCTCGTCATCGTCGGCGGTACCACCGACGAGATCGCAAAGCTACCCCGCGCCAAGCAGCTCACCAGCGTCGGCGACAACACTCCCGGGCTCCCCGAGACCACGGTGGACCTCATCATGGGCGTGATAGCCGGCGGGCTGCTGTTCCCCGTACTGATCTTCATCGGCACCGCCACCCGGCTCAACGCCGCCCGCCGGGAGCAACGGTTCGCCGCGATGCGCCTGGTCGGTGCGACGCCAAAGCAGATCTCGATGGTCGCCGCGGTCGAGGCGACCGCCGCGGCCGTCGCCGGAACCGCCCTCGGCTTCCTCCTGTTCTTCGCGTTCCGCGGCTCGCTCGCGAGCATCCCGTTCACCGGCATGCCGTTCTTCCCCAGCGACATGTCGCTGGGACTGCTGGACGTCCTGCTCGTCGCGCTCGGCGTCCCGGCGGGTGCGGCGACGGCCGCGCAGATCTCGCTGCGCCGCGTCCGGATCTCCCCGCTCGGCGTCACCCGGCGGGTCACCCCACGGGCCCCGCGCGCGTACCGGCTGATCCCGCTCGTGCTCGGCGTCGCCGTGCTGGCGTTCGCCATCGGTCGTCGGCCCGAGACGTCGGACGGGCAGACCGCGGTGTTCCTGCCCGGGCTCCTGCTCATCATGGCCGGCCTGGTCCTCGCCGGCCCGTGGCTGACGATGGTCGGCGCCCGGGTCATGGCCCGGCGCGCGAGCCGACCCGCCCCCCTCATCGCCGCACGCCGGCTCGCCGACAACCCGAAGGCCGGCTTCCGGGCGATCAGCGGGATCATGCTCGCGCTCTTCGTCACGAGCGTGGCGATCGGCGTGATCACCACGATCGTCGCCAACCGCGGACCGGCACCGGTCGGCTCGACCGACGCCGGCACCCTGTCCACCGTCTTCGCCGAGAACCCGCCGTCGGTGCCCGGCACCGTGCTGGCCGACCTGCGCGCGATCCCCGGCGTGCGCAGCGCGACGGTGGTCCGCGAGAACCCGGTCCGCGGCAGCGATGGGTGGGTGGTCGCGTGCACCGATCTCCCGGCGGCGTACGGCCGGTGCGCCGACGGCGCCACCGTCGCCGAGGTACCGATGAATTTCATCCCCTTCCGGGGAACGGCGTCGGCTACGAGAACCTGGCCCGCCGCATCGGTCTCACTCGGTGACCTCACGCGGTTGCCGGTGGCGTCGATCGTCGTCGGCACGGATAGTTCCGCCGCCGCGATCGAGCGCTCGCGCACGATCCTCGAGTCGGCATACCCGGCGACCTTCTGGGTGGCCCCGAACGTGCCCGGCGACTTCGAGTCGGACTTCGCCAACACGCTGCGCGGCTGGAAACAACTGGCCAACGTCATCATCATCGCCAGCCTCGCGCTCGCCGGCTGCAGCCTCGCGGTCACCGTGGTCGGCGGTCTCACCGAGCGTAAGCGCCCGTTCAGCCTGCTCCGCCTCAGCGGTGCGCCCGTGCGGGTCCTGCGCCGCGTGGTCGCGCTCGAAACCGCCGTACCGATGCTCGGCGTCGCCGTGGTCGCGGTCGGGATGGGCTTCCTCGCCGCGCAACTGTTCCTCAAGGCGCAGATGGGTTACACGCTCACCGCGCCGGGCGTGGGGTTCTACGCGATCGTCGTCGTCGGGCTGGCGGCCTGCCTCGGCATCATCGCCTCCACCCTGCCGTTGCTGGA
>JBARAE010000010.1:0-9115 GCA_049791715.1 Micromonospora sp. | reverse complement strand
TTCCGGAGGTCAGCGGGGAGCCGGCCGAGGAGCCGCAGCCGCGTACCCGCCGACGTCGGGCCGCGCTGTCCGCGCCGACCGTCCTGTTCATGGCGCCGCAGCCCGAGGAGGTGCCGATCGTCCGGGCCGCCGCCCCGACGCCGGCCGCCGAGGAGCAGGCGGCGGAGGAGCCGGTGGAGACCGGTCGCCGCCGTCGGCGTGCCCGCCGAGAGGTGGAGCCGGTCGAGGTCGAGGTCGAGCCCGAGGAGGAGCCGACCGCCGAGGCCGAGGAGGCCGCCGAAGCGGAGGAGACCGAGGACGAGGCGGCCGCTCGTCGCCGTCGTCGTCGTGGCCGCCGCGGCCGGGGGCGGGGCAAGGGTGGTGCCGAGGAGGCCGAGGACGAGGAGGCCGAGGAGGCCGTCCAGGCCGAGAGCGCCGAGGCCGAGGAGGCCGAGGAGGAGGAGGCCGAGGGCGACGGGATGACCCGCCGCCGCCGTCGTCGCCGCCGTCGGGGCGCCGGTGAGGTCGAGACGGCCGCCGAGGACGGCGTGCCGACCGTCGTCAAGATCCGCGAGCCGCGCCGGGCCGTCGACGAGGTTCAGGGCGTCTCCGGCTCGACCCGGCTGGAGGCGAAGCGGCAGCGCCGCCGGGACGGCCGCGAGCAGCGGCGCACCCGGCCGCCGATCCTGAGCGAGTCGGAGTTCCTGGCCCGCCGGGAGGCGGTCGACCGGGTGATGGCGGTCCGCCAGCGCGGCGACCGGACCCAGATCGCCGTCCTCGAGGACGGCATCCTGGTCGAGCACTACGTCACCCGCAACTCGTCCGGGACCATGGCCGGCAACGTCTACCTGGGCAAGGTGCAGAACGTCCTGCCCAGCATGGAGGCGGCCTTCGTCGACATCGGGCGCGGCCGTAACGCGGTGCTCTACGCCGGCGAGGTCAACTGGGACACCAGCGGCCTGGAGGGGCGGGCCCGCTCGATCGAGCAGGCCCTCAAGTCCGGCGACTCGGTGCTGGTCCAGGTCACCAAGGACCCGATCGGTCACAAGGGCGCCAGGCTGACCAGCCACATCGCGCTCTCCGGCCGGCACCTGGTCTACGTGCCCCACGGCAACGCCTCCGGCATCAGCCGGAAGCTGCCGGACACCGAGCGCAAGCGGCTGCGGGACGTGCTCAAGAAGCTGGTCCCGGACGGCGCGGGCGTGATCGTGCGGACCGCCGCCGAGGGGGCGAGCGAGGACGAGCTGGCCCGGGACGTCAAGCGGCTCCAGGCGCAGTGGGAGGACATCCAGGCCAAGGCCGCCGAGGGTGGCGCTCCCGTGCTGCTCTACGAGGAGCCGGACCTGGTCATCCGGGTCGTGCGGGACCTGTTCAACGAGGACTTCCGCGAGCTGGTGATCGAGGGCGAGCAGTCGTACGACATGGTCGAGTCGTACCTGTCGCACGTTTCGCCGGACCTCGTCGCCCGGCTGCGCCGCCACGCCGGCACCACCGACGTCTTCGCCGAGTACCGGATCGACGAGCAGATCCTCAAGGGGCTGGACCGCAAGGTCTTCCTCCCCTCGGGCGGCTCGCTGGTGATCGACCGGACCGAGGCGATGACGGTCATCGACGTCAACACCGGCAAGTACACCGGCTCCGGGGGCAACCTGGAGGAAACGGTCACCCGGAACAACCTGGAGGCAGCCGAGGAGATCGTCCGCCAGCTGCGGCTGCGGGACCTCGGCGGCATCGTGGTGATCGACTTCATCGACATGGTGCTGGAGTCGAACCGGGAGCTGGTGCTGCGCCGGCTCACCGAGTGCCTCGGCCGGGACCGCACCAAGCACCAGGTCACCGAGATCACCTCGCTGGGTCTGGTGCAGATGACCCGCAAGCGGATCGGCGCGGGCCTGCTGGAGGCGTTCAGCGAGACCTGCGAGTGCTGCAAGGGCCGCGGTGTGATCATCCACACCGAGCCGGTGCCGGAGAAGCCGCGCGGCGGTGGCGCGGGGGAGAAGGTCAAGGCGGTCGCCTCTGCCGTCACCACCCCGGCCGCCGAGCAGACCGGTGGCGGTACCTCCCGGCGTCGCGGCCGCAAGGCTGCCGCCGAACCGGAGAAGACGGTCGCCGAGGTCACGGAAGACCAGCCGGAGGCCGACTACCACGACACGATGGGCTACGACCTGTCGCGGTACGAGACGGAGACGTCGGCCGCCCCGGCGGTCGCCGACAGCCAGGAGGGCGATTCGGCCCGGCTGGCCGCGGCGGACGACCCGGACGCGCTCGTCGAGGGCGAGACCGAGGACGAGGGCGCGGAGGCGGGCACCGCCCGGCGGCGCTCCCGGCGCGGTGGCGCCCGCCGGCGTACCCGGCCGTGACCCGCTGACCCGCCTGACGGCTGACAGGACCCCTTCCCCGGTGACGTGACCGGTGGGAGGGGTCCTGTCGTCTCCCCGTCGGCAGCGCCCCGAGCAGTCCCGGAAGGTGCTGATCGGCGGCCCGGTTTGGGTGGCGGGCCGGGTATGGCGTACGCTTGCCTGCGGCGCACTTTGGTGTGCCGAGTTCCCGCGTGCCCGCGCCGCCGGTGTCACTGCTACCCGGCGAGTCGCCGTGGGAACGACCGGCCGGCAACGGTGGGAAAAGACGCTAGCAGCCTCAACGACAGGGAGTCCGCCTCCGATGTACGCGATCGTCAAGACCGGCGGCAAGCAGTACAAGGTCGCCGAGGGCGACGTGATCGAGGTCGAGAAGCTCACCGGTGCCCCCGGTGACGCGGTGAAGCTCACCGCGGTGCTCCTCGTCGACGGTGACGACCTGGTGACCGACGCGGCGAAGCTTGCCAAGGTCGCGGTGTCCGGCGAGATCGCCGCGCACACCAAGGGCCCGAAGATCAAGATCCACAAGTTCAAGAACAAGACTGGCTACCACAAGCGCCAGGGTCACCGCCAGCCGCTGACCCAGGTCAAGGTGACCGGCATCTCCAGCGGGAAGTAGGTCGTCCTCCAATGGCTCACAAAAAGGGTGCGTCCAGCTCGCGTAACGGTCGTGACTCCGCGGCCCAGCGACTCGGCGTGAAGCGCTTCGGTGGTCAGGTCGTCAGCGCGGGTGAGATCCTCATCCGTCAGCGTGGCACCAAGTTCCACCCCGGTGACCTGGTCGGCCGTGGCGGCGACGACACGCTGTTCGCGCTGGCCGCCGGTGCGGTCCAGTTCGGCACCAAGCGTGGTCGCAAGACCGTCAGCATCGTGCCGCAGCAGTAGTTCTCTGGCGAAGCGGGCCGCGGACCTCGTGTCCCGGCCCGCTTCGCTTTTTCTCGCGCGGGGCGTACCCCGCTGGAAGGATTGACGGCGTGACCACCTTCGTTGACCGGGTCGTCCTGCACATGCAGGCCGGCGACGGCGGGCACGGCTGTGTCTCCATCCACCGGGAGAAGTTCAAGCCCTTCGGCGGCCCGGACGGCGGCAACGGCGGGCACGGCGGGAGCGTCTCGCTCGTCGTCGACCCGCAGGTGACAACCCTGCTCGACTTCCACTTCCGGCCGCATCTCAAGGCCGAGAACGGCAAGGGCGGCGCCGGCTCGAACCGGGACGGCGCCAACGGCCACGACCTGATCATCAAGGTGCCGAACGGCACCGTGGTGCAGACTCTCGACGGCGAGGTGCTGGCGGACCTGGTCGGGGCGGGCACCACCTTCGAGGCGGCCCGCGGCGGCCGCGGCGGTCGTGGCAACGCCTCGCTGGCCAACGCCCGGCGCAAGGCGCCCGGCTTCGCGGAACTGGGCGAGCCGGGCGACCGGCTGGACGTGGTGCTGGAGTTGAAGAGCGTCGCCGACGTCGGCCTGGTGGGCTTCCCGTCCGCCGGCAAGTCGTCGCTGATCTCGGTGATCTCCGCCGCCAAGCCGAAGATCGCCGACTACCCGTTCACCACCCTGGTACCAAACCTGGGCGTGGTCCGGGTGGACAACCACACCTTCACCGTCGCCGACGTACCGGGCCTGATCCCGGGCGCGGCCACCGGCAAGGGGCTGGGGCTGGAGTTCCTCCGCCACGTCGAGCGCTGCGCCGTGCTGGTGCACGTGGTCGACACGGCGACGCTGGAACCCGGCCGGGACCCGCTCGCCGACATCGACACCATCGAGGCCGAGCTGACCGAGTACGGCGGCCTCACCGACCGGCCCCGGCTGGTCGCGCTGAACAAGATCGACGTGCCGGACGGGCGGGACCTCGCCGAGATCGTCCGCCCCGATCTGGAGGCGCGTGGCTTCCGGGTGTTCGAGGTCTCCACCGCCACCCGTGAGGGGCTCAAGGAGCTGACGTACGCGATGGCCGAGCTGGTCGAGCAGGCTCGCGCCGCCGTGCCGCCGGCCGAGCCGACCCGGATCGTGATCCGCCCGAAGGCGGTCGACGACGCCGGCTTCACCATCGAGGCGGAGGAGGACGGTTCGTTCACCGTCCGGGGCAACCGGCCGGAGCGCTGGGTCAAGCAGACGAACTTCGACAACGACGAGGCGGTCGGCTTCCTGGCCGACCGGTTGGCCCGCCTCGGCGTGGAGGAGAAGCTGGCCAAGGCCGGCGCGAACGCCGGCGACCTGGTGCGGATCGGTGACCGGGAGTTCGACTGGCAGCCGACCCTCTACGCCGGCGTCGACTTCACCCCGAGCATTCGGGGCGCCGACATCCGGCTGGAGGAGAAGGCGACCCGCTTGTCGGCGGCCGAGAGGCTGGCCGCCCGCAAGGCGCGCCGGCAGCGCCCCGCCGACGAGCTGGAGGCGGCACCGGCGACCGGGCCGGAGGGGGCCCCGGCGAACGAGGCGGACGACGACGAGGACTGGGAGTAGTCGCCTTCGCGCCGTGACCGGGTCGTCGGTCGGAAACCTCCGGGAAATCCTTCCGGCTTAGCGTGACGGGATGCTGATCGAATCCCGTCCCGCCACCGATCCGGAGATCGCCGCCCTGGTCACCGCCCAGCAGCGTGAGCTGCGCGAGGCCGACGGCGGGCTGGACGGGCAGGCCACGCTGACCCACGACGACATCCGCTACCTGGTGGTGGTGGAGGGCGGTCGGGCGGTTGCCTGCGGGGGCGTCCAGGCGCTGGACGACGGCACCGGCGAGCTGAAGCGGATGTACGTCCGCCCGGCGTGCCGGGGGCGGGGCATCGCCCGGCAGCTGCTGGCCGCCCTGGAGGAGTTCGCCTTCCAGCAGGGCCACTCGGTGGTCTGCCTGGAGACCGGGACGTACCTGCCGGCGGCGATCGGGCTCTACACCTCCTGCGGGTACGAGCCCATCCCGGTGTACGGCGAGTACGTCGACAACCCGTACAGCGTGTGCTTCGCGAAGCGGCTGCCGGTGGCGGCCTGACCGGCGCTCAGGCGCCCGTCTCGGCGTGCGCGGCGGTGACCGGCTTCGACTCGGGGCTGGCGTGCTGGCGCAGGAAGATGCTCAGCACGATCAGCACGCCGACGGCGAGGAACTCGCTCTGCCAGTTCTGCATGGATTGGAACCAGAAGTCGCTGGTGCCGAGGAACTGCCAGGCGCTGATCGGGGCGGCCCCGCTCTGCAGCGCCTGCTCCTGGTTGTACTCGACCACGCCGCCGAGCAGGTGCCCGATGAACGACCCGGCGAAGATCAGCAGCAGGGCCAGCGAGAGGCTGTTGCGGTACACGGCGAGCGGCAGCCCGCCGACGCGTACCGGCCAGGGGGAGTCCGGGGTCGCCCGGCGCGGGTCGTCCTCGGGTCGGTCGCCCTGGTCCTCGGGCTTCGACTCGGCCGAGCCCTTCTGCACCAGGTACGCGGTGAGCAGCACGTAGCCGCCCATCTGGAGGAACTCCGACTCCCAGTTCTCGAAGACCGCCTCGGCGAAGTGCCCGGTGCCGAGGTAGGCCCACCAGCTCAGCGGGGCCGCGCCGTACTGGCTCAGCTCCTCGTTGTGGACCTGCCAGCCGAACACGCTCTGCAACAGCAGGAAGACCGCGAACGCGCCCAGCATGGCGACGGTCAGCGCGTTCTCCCGCAACCACCGTGGCATCGCAGGACCTCCTCGTCCGATCGGGGGTAACTCCCCGTGACGATCCACAAGTTGCCCGGGGCAAGATTGCCGCAAACCCCACCCGTCGTGCCCGGGCGGCGACCACCCGACCGGGTGACCGCGCGCCGTCAGGGACGGTCGAGCGGGGTGTCCAGTCGGCCGCCGGTGCCCACGTCGTTGGAGAGCAGCAGTCCCAGCGCGAGCATGCCGAAGCCGAGGAACAGGTGCAGCCAGTTGGCCGCGTCGTTGACCGGTACGAAGTTCGCCGCCGTCTCCCGGTCGATGGCGAAGCCGTACAGCCAGAGGCCCAGGTAGACGGCGCCGCCACCGGCCAGGAAGAGCCGGGCCCCGGCGAGCCGGCGGGCCAGCACCAGCCCGACCAGGCCGAAGAGCAGGTGCAGCGCGTTGTGCAGGATCGACACCTGGAAGAGCCCGAGCAGCTTCGCCTCGGAGTGGTGGCCGGCGAAGGCCATGTCGTCGTAGTGGGTGGTGATGCCCGGGATGAACCCGAGCACGCCCAGCAGGACGAAGACGGCGGCCACCGCGGCGGCGACCGCCTGGATTCGGGGCCTCGGGCCGGCCGGGGGGCGTCCGCGCACGTCACGTGCCATCCCTGTCACCTCCGTGGATCAGCCGCCGCCCGAGGTCGGACGACCCTCCATTGTGTGATCGCGGTGGGGCGGTTCCGCAGAGAAATGACGAATCAGGCATGGACCCGACGACTGGGGGTAGGTCAATGGTCACGCCGACAACACGTCGGCGTGATCCCCCCAGCACAACCGCTACGACCATCCGAGCGGAAGGGAAATCATGACTTACGATCTCTCACCCACGTCTTCCACGTACGGGCAGGAGTCGACCAACGGCGGGGTCCGCGACCAGGCCCGTCAGGTCGGCTCGGAGGCGGCGAACGCGGGCGGCGCGGTCGCGCAGACCGCGAAGGAGCAGGGCAAGGAGGTGGTGGGCGAGGCGAGGCGCCAGGCCCGCAACCTCTACGGCGAAGCCCGCAACTCGCTGACCTCCCAGACCAGCCAGCAGCAGCAGCGCGCCGCCGGCGGGCTCCGCTCGCTGGCCGAGGAGATGCGCTCGATGGCGCAGAACAGCAGCCAGTCCGGCCCGGTCACCGAGCTGGCCCACCAGGCCGCCGACCGGGTGCACGGCGTGGCCGGCTGGCTGGAGCAGCGCGAGCCGGGCGACATCCTCAACGAGGTGAAGACCTACGCCCGCCGCAACCCGGGCACCTTCCTGATCGGCGCCGCCGTGCTCGGTGTGCTCGCCGGTCGGCTGACGAAGAACATCTCCGCGGCCGGCGACGGCACCGGCTCCGCCCACGGGGCGTACGGCTCGGGCTACGACCCGGACCGCACCGCGGTCATCCCGACCTCGCGGGCCGTGCCGGACCAGATCCCGCCGGGCGGCTACCTCGACCCGACTCCGGGCACCTACGCCGAGCCGACCCCGGGCTACTCGGGCCAGGGCACGGCCTACCCGGACAACGGCACCACCACCAGCTACGCCGACCCCGCGGGTGGCACCGGGCAGCCGCTGCCGCCGGTGAGCCAGACCGACCCGCTGCCGGGCGTGCCGTCGAGCGGCGTCAACCGTCCGTGAGCGGCCGATCCGTCAGAAGGGAGGCGACGGCATGAGCATGCCGACGCAGGGGTCCGGGATGGACTCCGGTTACTACGCGGATTCCGGCGCTCCGCACAGCGCGGACGAGGTCCGGAGCAGCTCGATCGGTGAGCTGATGCGCCAGGTGACCACCGACCTCTCCACGCTCATGCGGCAGGAGGTCGAGCTGGCCAAGGCGGAGATCCGCCAGGAGGGCAAGAAGGCGGGCAAGGCCGCCGGCCTCTTCGGCGGCGCCGGCTTCGGCGGCTACATGGTGGCGCTGTTCGTGTCGATCGCCCTGTGGCAGTTCCTGGACAACGTGATGGATTCGGGCCTGGCCGCGCTGATCGTGGCCGTCATCTGGGCCGTGATTGCGGGGGTCCTCTACTCCAAGGCCAAGAAGAACGCCGAGCGGATCCGCGGCCTCAAGCAGACCAACGACAGCGTGCAGCGCATCCCCGACGCGCTGAAGCCGCACCCGGAGGGAGTCGCCCGATGAGCACCGATCCCGACCAGATCCGCCGGGAGATCGAAGCCACCCGCAGCAACCTGAGCTCCGACGTGGACGCGCTGGCGTACAAGGTCAGCCCGGCCCGCATCGTCGACGACCGCAAGCAGCGCGCGCGCAACGCGCTCCAGAATGTGAGGGACAAGGTCATGGGAACCGCCTCGGACTACGGTCACAACACCGGTCACGCCGCCCACTCGGTGGCCGACCACGCCTCGTCGGCGGCCTCAACGGTCAGCGACAAGGCGCACTCCGCCGCCTCGACGGTCGGCGACGCCGCCCAGCGGGCGCCGCAGGTCCTGCGGCAGAAGTCCGAGGGCAACCCGGTGGCCGCCGGCCTGATCGCGTTCGGCGCCGGCATGCTGATCTCCTCGCTGATCCCGGCGACCCGCCGCGAGCAGCAGGTCGCCACGCAGGTCAAGGAGCGCGCGAGCGAGCACACCGGCGTGGTGAAGGAGAAGCTGAGCGAGGTCGCCAGCGAGATCAAGGAGGAGCTGCGCGAGCCGGCGCAGCACGCCACCGAGTCGGTGAGGTCGACGGCGCAGGACGCCGCGCACGCCGTCAAGGAGGACACCCGGTACGCCGCGCAGGACGTCAAGGACACCGCGCAGCAGTCCCGCGACCAGGTCCGGTACTGACCACGGATCCTCGTACGCCGCAGCTCGCGGCCGCTCCCGGCACCTGCCGGGGAGTGGCCGCGAGCTTACGCGTGTGGGGCCTCCGGCGTCAGTTCACCGCGGTCGGGCGCTTGGCCCCGCAGCCGTCCGCCTCCACCCAGAGCACCAGGTCACCGGGATTGGCGGCGGCCACGCGACGGCGCAGGACACGGGTGGAGTGAGCGGCCTCCCGGACCAGGGCGCCCGCGTAGGGCACTCCGCCGCGCAGCCGCCGGCCCAGGGCCAGCCATGAGCAGACTCCCCGTTCGAGGACCCAGAGGGGAGCGGCCAGCGCGGTGTGCGCCGGGAAGACCCGGGCGCCGCCGGCCCGCCGGCGGCCCAGTTCGGCCACGGC
>JBARAE010000009.1:0-1814 GCA_049791715.1 Micromonospora sp. | reverse complement strand
CCCGGCGGGGCCGCAGCCGGGCCCGGGTCAACGCCAGCACCGGGCCGTCGACCCGGCCGCCGGGCGGGTCGCCGAACGGGCGGGTGCCGGACCACTCCCCGCGGCTGGTGAGCGGGCGCAGGTCGACCCGTACCGAGGACCGGGCGATGCGGGCCCAGGAACGGCCCACGGGTGAGGTGTCGAAGCCGCCCGCCGCGGCGGGGGAGTCCCAGACGACCAGGGCGGCCCACCGGGTCAGGTCGGCGTCGCCGGGGCCGAAGCCGGTGCCCGTCCCGGTGCCGAGCAGCTTGCCGAACCGTACGCCGGGGGTGCGCCGCAGCCGCCGGGGGTGCAGCGCCATCCGGGCCAGCGCCCGGGGTACCGCGGCCCGCGGGATCCGCCACACGTGCAGCGTGACCAGCTCCGGGGTGCTCACGCCACGTCGGCCGGCGTCCCGGCGGTGATCCGCAGCAGCTCCGCGTACGTGGTGGGAAAGACCGCCTGCGGCACCCCACCGGCGCCCCACACCTCGGTGTACTCCTCCAAAGCGGTGTCGACGAGGGTGCGCAGCGGCCGGGGGTGGCCGACCGGGGCGACCCCGCCGATGACCTGCCCGGTGTGCTCCTTGACGAACTCGGGGGTGGCCCGGCGCAGCCGGGTGACCCCGATGGAGGCGGCCAGGGCGGCGGTGTCCACCCGGTGCGCGCCGGAGGTGAGCACCAGCAGCGGCGCGCCGTCCGCGTTGAAGATCAGTGAGTTGGCGATGGCGCCCACCTCGACGCCGAGCGCCTCGGCCGCCGCGGCGGCGGTGTGCACGGCCTCGGGCAGGAGGCGGACCTGGCTCGACCCGCCGGCGCCGTCCCGCGCGTCCGCCGCCTCGAGCGCCCGCTGCACCGCCTGTACGTTCGGGTGTTGCTGCATGTGGTCATTCTTCCCGGTACGGCGACCGCCGGTTCAGCCGGCCACGCCGGTTCCTCCGGCCCGGGTGGTGATCAGCGTCTCGATGCCGTCGAGGATGCGGGCCAGGCCGAAGTCGAGGGCCTGGTCGCCCACGTCCTGGACGGCGGCCGAGCGCAGCGCGGCGTCCAGGGCCGGGAAGCGGTCCTCCCGGCCGCGTACCAGCACGGTGAACGCGGCCTGCCGGCCCTGACCGGGCGCGGTGCCGGCCGCCGCGTGCTGGGCCAGGTTGCGGGCGTGGCCGAGCAGGAGCACCGCGACGTCGAGCTGCTCGTCGCCGGTCAGCCCGGTGTCGGTGAGGGCGGCGACGACCCGTTCCAGCCAGGCCAGCTCGTGAGGCCCGGGTACCCGGGGGGCGACGGTGGCGGCGTGCGCCCACGGGTGGCGGCGGAAAAGGTCGAACGCCTGCCGGGTCCAGTCGTCGAGCTGGGCGCGCCAGCCGGCGCCGGCCGGGGGTGGCGGCGGCTCGCCCATGGCCGTCTCCAGCATCAGGGCGACCAGTTCGGCCCGGCCGGGCACGTACCGGTACAGCGCCATCTTGGTCACGTCGAGCGACTCGGCGACCCGCTGCATGGTCAGGCCGTCGAGGCCGTCGGCGTCGGCGATGGCGATGCCGGCCTGGGCGATCGCGGTGACGGTGAGCGTCGGGCGCGGCCCGCGCCGCGGCAGGCTCGGCGTCCCCCACAGCAGCTCGTAGAGCCGCCGCTTGTCGACGGCGCCGCTCTCCACGGGCACCCCTTCCGACCGACCTTTTCCCGGGACCGAAACCGCGTCTACAGTAGTCTGTATCCGGCGGACACAGTTTCGACCTGCCCAACTATCCGGCGCGGGTATGCGCCGCCGGTCGGGTCCCGGGCCAGTTCGGGGTGGCCCGGACC
>JBARAE010000008.1:0-5378 GCA_049791715.1 Micromonospora sp. | reverse complement strand
GGTCAGCGGCGGGCGACGCCGTCGCGTCGGGCGGCCTCGGCCACCGCCTCGGCCACCGCCGGGGCGACCCGCGGGTCCAACGGGGACGGCACGATCGCCTCGGGGGTCAGCGACTCGGCGACCACCCCCGCGATCGCGTCTGCGGCAGCCACCTTCATGCCCTCGGTGATCCGGGTGGCCCGGGCGTCCAGCGCGCCCCGGAACACGCCCGGGAAGGCGAGCACGTTGTTGATCTGGTTCGGGTAGTCGCTGCGCCCGGTGGCGACCACCGCGACGTGCCGGGCGGCCACCTCGGGATGCACCTCGGGGGTCGGGTTGGCCAGCGCGAAGACGATCCCGCCGGACGCCATCCCGGCCACCGCCTCCTCGGGGATCTGCCCCCCGGAAACGCCCACCAGCACGTCCGCGCCGCGCAGCGCCTCGGTGATGTCGCCCTGCCGGCCCTCGGCGTTGGTGGTCTCGGCCAACTCCGCCTTCGAACCGGTCAGCTCCCGGTGCCGGCCGATGATCCCCTTCGAGTCGCAGACCACCACCTGGTCCGGGTTCACTCCCCCGGCGACCAGCATCTTGGTGACCGCCACCCCGGCCGCGCCGGCACCGCTGACCGCCACCCGCAGATCACCGAGCTTACGGTTGAGCAGGGTGGCCGCGTTGCGCAGCGCGGCCAGCACGACGATCGCGGTGCCGTGCTGGTCATCATGGAAGACCGGGATCGGCAGCGCCTCGTCCAGCCGGCGTTCCACCTCGAAGCAGCGCGGGGCGCTGATGTCCTCCAGGTTGATCCCGCCGAACGACGGGGCCAGGGCCTTCACCGTCGCCACGATCTCGTCCACGTCCTGGGTGTCCAGGCAGATCGGTACCGCGTCCACGCCCGCGAACTGCTTGAACAGCACTGCCTTGCCCTCCATCACGGGCAGTGCCGCGCGGGGGCCGATGTTGCCCAGGCCGAGTACGGCGGAGCCGTCGGTCACCACGGCGACGGTGTGCGACACCCAGGTGTAGTCGTCGGCGAGGGCGGGATCGGCGGCGATCGCCTCGCACACCCGGGCCACGCCGGGGGTGTACGCGAGGGAGAGGTCCTCCCGGCTGGTGAGGGGAACGGTCGAGGCGACGGCCATCTTGCCGCCGACGTGCAGCCGGAAGACGGGATCAGCGGGGTCCACGGTGGACGAAGACATGGTGACTCCAGGGATCTGTCGAGCAGACGGACCGGCCGGCTCGGACGCGAGGTCAGCGGCGAGCGGGGCGCGGCGGTGCGGGGGTCACCCGGGTACCTCCCGAGCATAATGGCGCGCCGGGACCGACGATGTGAGCGGGGTCATAAAGGCCGGGGACGGACCAGCCCCGGACGGGGCCAGTACCGGACCACCACCCGGCCGCGGACGTCGGCCACCCCGTACGCCCGGGAGTCGTCGACAACCAGGTCGTTGTCCCCGCGTACCCACCAACCACCGTCCTGCGCACGGACCGCGCGCTTGACGACGAGCAGGTCGGGGCGGCTGCGGAAGACGGCCACCACGACGTCGCCCGGGCGGACCGGTCGGCCGCCGGTGCGCACCAGCACCGCGTCGCCGTGCCGCAGCGCCGGGACCATGGAGGGCCCGACGACCAGCACGGGTGTCAGCGGCCCGCGCAACACGGGGGTGGCGTTGTGCTCAGGCGTGCGCATCGGGTTTCACCTCCCGCCCGCCGGGGAGCATGTCCAGGAGTAATGTCGGCTTGGATCATCGCAAACATCCCATGGAGGACCCTGATGCGCCTTCCCCGCATCCTTACGCCCAGTGTGACCGCCAGCGCGCACTGCGACCTGCCGTGCGGCGTTTACGACCCGGCGCAGGCCCGGATCGAGGCCGAGTCGGTCAAAATGATCTGCGAGAAGTACCAGGCGAACACGGACCCGGAGTTCCGCACCCGCGCCATCATCATCAAGGAGCAGCGGGCCGAGCTGGTCAAGCACCACCTGTGGGTGCTCTGGACCGACTACTTCAAGCCGGCCCACTTCGAGAAGTACCCGCACCTGCACCAGCTCTTCAACGAGGCCACCAAGCTGGCCGGCGCCTCCGGCGCGAAGGGCACCGTCGACCCGGCCCGGGCCGACGAGCTGCTGCAGAAGATCGACGAGATCTCGAAGATCTTCTGGGAGACCAAGAAGGCGTGACCCTGGCTCCCCAGGCACCGACGATCCGGCCGGCGCGTCCCGAGGACGTGCCGGCCGTCGTCGCGATGGTGCACGAACTCGCCGACTATGAGCGCGCTCCCGAGCAGTGCCACCTCACCGCCGAGCAGCTCCACGCCGCCCTTTTCAGCCCGGCACCGGCGCTCTACGGCCACGTGGCGGTGGACGCGAACGACGAGCCGATCGGCTTCGCGCTGTGGTTCCTCAACTTCTCCACCTGGGAGGGCGTGCACGGCATCTACCTGGAGGACCTGTACGTCCGACCGGCTGCGCGGGGCACCGGTGCGGGCCGGCTGCTGCTGGCCACCCTCGCCGCGATCTGCGTCGAGCGGGGGTACCGGCGGCTGGACTGGTGGATGATCAAGTGGAATCCGGCCGCCGGCTTCTACGCCTCCATCGGCGCGGTGCAGATGGACGAGTGGCTTCCGTACCGGCTCAGCGGACCGGCGCTGCACGGTCTCGCGGCGCAGGCGGTGACGTCCCCCACGCAGCCCGCGGCCGGGACGGGTAGAGTCCCCGACCGGGGGGATGAGGCGTGACTCAACTGACCGGCCAGCCGACAATCGACGACGACGTCGTGCACCTCACCGTGCCCGCCGACGGCGGCTACCTCGGTGTGCTGCGCACCGCCACGGCCGGCCTCGCGGCCCGGCTCCAGTTCGCCCTCGACGAGATCGAGGACCTGCGCATCGCCGTGGACGAGGCGTGCGCCATGCTGCTCGCCATCGCCACCCGCAACGCCGAGCTGGAGTGCCGGTTCGCGGTGACCGACGACGCGCTCACCGTCGAGGTGACCGTGCCGACCGTCCGGGGCGCCACGCTTCCCTCGGAGTCGTCCTTCGCCTGGAAGGTGCTCACCGCGCTGACGACGTCGGCCGCCGCGCGGGCCGCCGACGGCCGGGCCACCATCTCCCTGCTCACCCGCCGCGCCTCCGGCTACTGACCGGCCTGCGGCGGGTCACTCGAAGCCGAGCGCCCGGGTGGTGGGCGGGCTGACCAGCAGGCCGGTGACCGCCAGGCCGAGCGCCATCAGCGGCAGGCCCAGCCAGGCCATCCCGCCCTGGATCATGTACCAGCCGATCGGCAGCAGCATCAGCTGAAGCACGATGGCCGGCGCCCGCCCGCCGACCCGGCGCCGTGCCAGGGCGCCACCGAGGGCCCAGAGCGCCACCGCCCCGGCGACGGCGAATCCGGTGACCAGCAGTGCCGACGTCAGGTCCGTGGTGGTCGCGGTGAGGTCGGACCAGATCAGCCACGCCGCGACCACGCCGAGCGCGACCGCCTCGGCACGCAGGAGACGTACCGCCCAGCGGAGCGTGACGGGAATCGGGTCGGAGTCGATGGTCACGCGCGACACGATACCCGTGGGTAGGCGCGGTACAGTGCCGCCCATGCGGGCCGTCCTGGTGGTCAATCCGAAGGCCACCACCACCAGCGAACGCAGTCGGGACGTCCTGGTCCGGGCGTTGCGCAGCGAAGTCGACCTGTCGGTGCGGTACACCCGCCGGCGGGGCCATGCCATGGACCTGGCGCGGGAGGCGGCCGAGGAGGGCGTCGACCTGGTGGTCACTCTCGGTGGCGACGGCACCGTCAACGAGGTGGTGAACGGGCTGATGGCGGCCCAGCCGCCGACGTTCCGGACCGGCACCACCCCGGCCGAACGGCTGCCCGCGCTGGCCACCGTCCCGGGTGGCTCGACGAACGTCTTCGCCCGCGCGCTCGGGCTGCCCCGGGAGTGGCCGGACGGGACCAGCATGATCCTGGAGGGGTTGCGCCTCGGCCGGTCCCGGACGATCGGGCTGGGCCGCGCCGACGACCGGTACTTCACCTTCTGCGCCGGCTTCGGCATCGACGCCGCGGTGATCCACCGGGTGGAGCAGGCCCGCAGGCGGGGTCGGGTCTCCAGTCCGGGGCTCTACCTGCGGTCGACGGTGAGCCAGTACTTCTTCGCCTCGGACCGGCGGCACCCCGCCATCACTCTGGAACGCCCCGGCGAGTCAGCCGAGGACGAGCTGGCCACCGTGATCATCCAGAACACGGCCCCGTGGACCTACCTCGGCGAGCGGGAGATCAACCCGAACCCGGGCGCCTCGTTCGACCTGGGGCTCGACGTGCTCGCGATACGTCAGCTCAGGGTCGCCAGTACGACACGCACAGTGACGCAGTTCTTCTCCCGGAATGCCGATCCGCACGGCCGCCAGGTGCTGCGACTGCACGACGTGTCGGAGTTCACCCTGCTCTCGGCGCGTCCGCAGGCATTTCAGCTCGACGGGGACTACCTGGGCGAGCGAGAGAAAGTTAGATTCACATCCGTTCCGGCGGCACTGAGAGTAATCTGCTAGGTCTCGGGTACTCCCGTCGGTTGACGGTCGCCCGTCGCAGCCGAGCGATGGACGCGCCACACCGAGGGGTAGGTGCCGGAAATGTCAGCATTATCACGCGGACTGTACTACATTGATCCTCGACTGTGGTACGGCCGGTAACCGGAGCGCTCCGGAACCCGGACAAAAGGGTCGTGAGCTTGCTCACCGAGCGGAGTTTTTCCCAGCGTCACCCTTGACATCGCGAGAGTTCGTGAAAGTATTCACAAGCGAACTTGTGTTACCGGGACATTGCCTGGATATGCTCGGCAGGTTGAGCTGTTCCAGCAGGTCCAGGGGCCAACAGCCTGCTCACGCAGCGCCGAATTGATGGAAGCTGACCGTCACTTATCGGCATTGCGGACGCATATATAAAACGCAACGAAGCAAATCTGCCACCCCATCCAGAACGAGGAGTGTTGCCGCCATGGACTGGCGCCACCGTGCTGTCTGCCGCGACGAGGACCCGGAGCTGTTCTTCCCGATCGGGACGTCCGGTCCGGCTCTGCTGCAGGTCGAGCAGGCCAAGGCCGTCTGCCGGCGGTGCTCCGTGACCGACGAGTGCCTCCAGTGGGCGCTCGAGTCCGGTCAGGACGCCGGCGTCTGGGGCGGGATGAGCGAGGAAGAGCGCCGCGCGGTGAAGCGCCGCGGCGGTCTCCGGGTGCTGCGCGCTCACTCCGCCTGATCCAACCGCACAGCTGCACGCCCCGGCCGGGTCACCCGCCGGGGCGTCTTGCTGTCCAGGGATCGCCACGAGGCTCCTGTTACCCCTCAGCCGCCCCCATTGATCATGAAATCGGGCGGCGACTTCATCACAGTGGCCGGCCCGGGCGCCGCAGTGC
>JBARAE010000007.1:0-10070 GCA_049791715.1 Micromonospora sp. | reverse complement strand
GGTCGGCGGTGTGCCGGGTGCGCAGCCGCCGCAGCAGCTCGGCCGGCGGTCGCCCGGGGCCGGTAGCTGCGGATACGGTGGCTGGAGTGGTCACGTCCTGCACTCTCGCACTGGTGTTCGGAGATGGAAACCCGGGGGCGTGGGTATGGGGGAGCGGCTGCCGGTGACCATGAGGGTCCCGAGCGGGGATGGTTAGATGCCCAGGAGAGTTTACGGCTCTTGCGAGGAGGACCAATGGAGCTGTCGCTGGCGACCCGCACCGTGGGGGAGCACACGGTGCTCGAGGTCGGTGGTGAGGTGGACGTCTACACCGCACCGCGGCTGCGGGAACGGCTCCTCGAGCTGATCGACGGTGGTGCCCGCCGGGTGGTGGTCGACCTGGGCCGGGTCGACTTCCTCGACTCGACCGGGCTCGGTGTGCTGGTCGGCGCCCTCAAGCGGCTCCGCTCCGCCGGTGGCTCCTTCGCCCTGGTCTGCGACAAGGAGCCGCTGCTCAAGATCTTCCGAATCACCGCGTTGGATCAGGTCTTCCCGCTGCACCCCACGGTCGACGCGGCGATCAGCGCCGACGCGACCGGCGCCGGCGCGTGATGGCGACCGTCAAGCTGTCCTTCTCGCCCGCTCCGGTGCACGTGCGCACGGCCCGCCTGGTCGGCGTGGCGGTGGCCCGCCGGGCGGGGGTCCGCGAGGATCTGCTCGACGAGGTCCGCCTGGCCATCGGTGAGGCGTGCACTCGGGCGGTCGCGCTGCACCGGCAGTACGGGGTGCACGACCCGGTGCTGGTGGAGATGTCCGACACCGGGGCGTACACGGTGCGGGTGATCGACCGCGCGCCGATCGAGGCCGGCATCGGTCTCGCCGCGCTGCCGCCGGACGAGCTGGCCAAGGAGTCGCTCAGCGAGGATGCGCTGACCACCGGCGTCGGGTTCGCCCTGCTCGCCGGTTTCGTGGAGGACCTGCAGGTCCGCCCGGTTGACGAGGGCGTCGGCACCGAGGTCCGGATGGTCTGGCCGGTCGGCCGCTGACCTGAGTCACCCGCTCACGCGAGCCGCGTTCCCAGCTGGGGACGCGGCCTTGTCGTGCTGGCCGGGCCGTATATCAGATTTCTTCTCATAACACAGCGACGAAGATCATCGAGCCACCCGGCACCCTCGCTGTGACCTCGGACACTGCGTGGAGCTACAGTACGCGGGTTGTCAGCAAGTGATCCATCCCGCAGCCAGCGGGAATGGGTGGTAATCGCTGGTCCGCGACGGTGGGTTGGCGCGCGCTTGCGAGTTCGCATCCAGGCGTCGGCCGTGCGTCTCCACGGACCGGCGCGAGTGTTCGGTACAGGAGGACATAGATGTCCGGGACCTTGGCCGCCGACGGCGGCGCACTGTCCCTTACCGGAGCCAACGTGACGTACGTCGTCATCGCCGCGGTCATCGCGCTGGTGGCGCTCGTCTTCGCCGCCGCCTTGACCAAGGCCGTGCTGGCAGCCGGTAAGGGCACCACCAACATGCAGGAGATCTCCGGGGCCGTGCAGGAGGGCGCGTCGGCGTACCTCCTCCGGCAGTTCAGGACCCTGGGGATCTTCGTCGTCATCGCCGTCGTGCTGCTGTTCCTGCTGCCGGTGCACGACACCGACGGCAGCGAGACCTGGGTGAAGATCGGCCGGTCGGCCTTCTTCGTGGTGGGCGCCGGGTTCAGCGCGTTCATCGGCGGCGCCGGCATGTGGCTGGCCACCCGCGCCAACCTGCGGGTCGCCGCGGCGGCGCGGGAGCGCGAAGGCGGCCGCGAGGGCGCCATGAAGATCGCCTTCCGGACCGGCGGCGTGGTCGGCTTCCTCACCGTGGGCCTCGGCCTCTTCGGTGCGGCGCTGGTCGTCATCATCTTCCGGGGCGACGCGCCGACCGTGCTGGAGGGCTTCGGCTTCGGCGCCGCGCTGCTGGCCATGTTCATGCGGGTCGGCGGCGGCATCTTCACGAAGGCCGCCGACGTGGGCGCCGACCTGGTCGGCAAGGTCGAGCAGGGCATCCCGGAGGACGACCCGCGCAACGCCGCCACCATCGCCGACAACGTCGGCGACAACGTCGGTGACTGCGCCGGCATGGCCGCCGACCTCTTCGAGTCGTACGCGGTCACCCTGGTCGCCGCGCTGATCCTGGGCCGCGCCGCGTTCGGCGAGGACGGCCTGGTGTTCCCGCTGATCATCTCCACCGTCGGCGTGCTGGTCGCGATCGTCGGCGTCTTCATCACCCGGCTGCGCGTCTCCGACCGCAACGGTCTGACCGCGATCAACCGGGCCTTCTACATCTCCGCGGTGCTCTCCGCGGTGCTGGTGGCGATCGCTGCCTTCGCCTACCTGCCGGCGACCTTCGCCGAGCTGGAGGGCGGGCTCACCGACGTCGACCGCAACCCGCGGCTGGTGGCCATCGGCGCCGTGATCATCGGTATCGTGCTGGCCGCCGCGATACAGGCGCTGACCGGCTACTTCACAGAGACCAACCGGCGCCCGGTGCAGGACATCGGCAAGAGCTCGCAGACCGGGGCGGCCACCGTCATCCTCGCCGGCATCAGCGTCGGCCTGGAGTCGGCGGTCTACTCGGCGCTGCTGATCGGCGCCGGCGTCTTCGGCGCGTTCCTGCTCGGCGGCAGCTCCATCACGCTCTCGCTCTTCGCGGTGGCGCTGGCCGGCACCGGTCTGCTCACCACCGTCGGCGTGATCGTCGCGATGGACACCTTCGGCCCGATCTCCGACAACGCCCAGGGCATCGCGGAGATGTCCGGCGACATCGACGAGCACGGCGCCCGGACGCTGACCGAGCTGGACGCGGTCGGCAACACCACCAAGGCGATCACCAAGGGCATCGCGATCGCCACCGCGGTGCTCGCCGCGACCGCGCTCTTCGGCTCCTACACCGACACGCTGCGCAGCTCCTACGAGGACGCGGGCGTGGGTGACGTCGGCACCGAGATCCTCAACGCGCTCAACGTGGCCAACCCGCGCAACCTGGTCGGTCTGATCATCGGCGCGGCGGTGGTCTTCCTCTTCTCCGGCCTGGCCATCAACGCGGTCTCCCGCTCGGCCGGCGCCGTGGTGATGGAGGTCCGCCGGCAGTTCCGTGAGCTGCCCGGGATCATGGACCGCACCCAGCGCCCGGAGTACGGCAAGGTCGTCGACATCTGCACCCGGGACGCGCAGCGTGAGCTGATGACCCCCGGCCTGCTGGCCATCCTGGCGCCGATCGCGGTCGGCTTCGGCCTCGGCCCGGGCGCGCTGGCGTCCTACCTGGCCGGTGCGATCGGGGCGGGCACGCTGATGGCGGTCTTCCTGGCCAACTCCGGTGGCGCCTGGGACAACGCGAAGAAGCTGGTCGAGGACGGCGCGTACGGCGGCAAGGGCTCCGACTCGCACGCCGCGACCGTCATCGGTGACACCGTCGGTGACCCGTTCAAGGACACCGCCGGCCCGGCCATCAACCCGCTGATCAAGGTGATGAACCTGGTCTCGCTGCTGATCGCGCCGGCCGTGGTGGCCTGGAGCGTGGGCGACGACCGGAACACCGGCCTGCGGGTGGCGATCGCCCTGGTCGCCGCGCTGATCATCGTCGCCGCGGTGGTGTTCAGCAAGCGCAAGGGCATCGCCATGGCGGAGTCCGACGCCGGCAGTGGCACCGGTACGGGGAGCCCGGAGGAGCGTCCGGAGCCCGTGAACGCCTGAGTTCGGGCAGTGGCAGCGGTTCCCGGTCGGCGTCGCCGGCCGGGAACCGTGCCGTCCGGGCCACCCGACGAAACCTGATCGGTGGCACTTCCACCGGAAGGCCGTACGCTGCTTCGCATGCGTACGCGCCGGGCGACAACCGCCGGAAAGCTCACGGTGGTCCTGGCCACGCTGGTTCTCGTGGTCGCCGGCTGCGGCGGCCCCAGCCCCCGGGCGTGGGCCACGTCGGTGTGTGAGGCGCTCGCCCCCTGGCGGGCCGAGATCAACAAGCTCACCAGCAGCACGCAGCAGCAGATGACCGCGCAGACCACCCCGGCCCAGGCGAAGGAGAACCTGGTCCGGCTCTTCGCCGGGGCGGAGCAGGCCAGCGAGACCGCCCGGCGCAAGGTCGAGGAGGCCGGCGTGCCGGAGACCGACCACGGCGAGGAGATCTCCGCCGGTTTCCGGGCCTCGCTGAGCAAGGTCCGCGACGCGTACGGCCGGGCGCGGGACACGATCGACGGCCTGGACACCGGGGAGGCCACCGCCTTCTACGACGGGGTCCGGGCCGCGGTGGAAACCCTGAACAAGGAGTACGACGCGAGCGCGCTGGACACCAGCAAGCTCAACTCGCAAGAGCTCAAGCAGGCCTTCGACGAGGTCCCGGAGTGTCGCTGACGCACCCTGACTCACCCCCCGACCCGGCCCGGCAGCTCTCGCTGTTCGGCACCGAGGCGGCCGACCCGTCCCTGGCGGACCTGGCCGGCCTGCTCGCCGGGCCGGGGGAGGTGGTCCGGATGGGCGGTACGGCCCGGCTGTCGGTCGTGGTGGACGCGGCCTGGCGGGTGCACGTCCTGGTGGCCGAGCTGGCCGCGCGCGGGGTGGCGGCGAGCTGGGAGCCGACCGAGGACGGCCGGCACACGGTCCGCACCGCGTACGCGAGCACCCTGGCGCCGCTGGCGGTGGCCTGGTTGCGCGGCGGGGTGAAGCGGCCGCCGGTCGGGTTCCACCTCAACGGGCGCCGGCTGCGACTGTGGTGCGCCGCCGCCGGGACGGTCGAGGCGGCCGGCTTCGTGTTCCGGCTCGGTGCCGTCGACGACGACTGCTGGCCACGGGTACGGGCGGCGCTGGCCGCGGTCGGTCTGGTCGGTGCCGTCGTGGAGCCGGAGGAGGGCGGGCCGGCGTACCGGATCGGTGGGCGCCGGCGGCTCGCCCGGCTGGCGGAGCTGGTGGGTGACCGCCCACCCGCGGCGCCGGCCGCCGAGTGGCCCGGCGCGTCCGCCTGAGCTCCTCCCGGGCCGCACCCGGCCCGCCCGACGTGCGCAACCCCGCCGCCTGTCCGATGCTGGACACCCGGGCGGCGGTTTGCCCAGGAAAACGGCTCGGTGCCTGATCAGCCGAGGGTCCGCGATCGTCACGGTGACCCGCTCGGCGCCCTACCCACGGTGTACGGTGGCGCCGTCCGGGGGGATTGCCCGCCGGGCCGCTTCGTGGTCGCCACACCTGATCGGTTTGCCGCCCGCGAAACCCGAAACCCGGGCGGCGCGTTACGTTGGACATCCGGACCGCCGGTGGTCCGGCCGATACAACACGGCCCGAATCGGGGCATGACGTAGGAGTGAGGTCGGAGAGAGACGTGCCGAGCAAAGCTGGAACCACCCGTCTGGTCATCGTCGAGTCACCGGCGAAGGCCAAGACGATCTCGGGCTACCTCGGCCCGGGGTACGTCGTGGAGGCCAGCTTCGGCCACGTCCGGGACCTCCCGCGCAACGCCGCCGACGTGCCGGCCAAGTACAAGGGTGAGCCGTGGGCGCGGCTCGGGGTGGACGTCGACAACGGCTTCCACGCCCTGTACGTGGTATCCGCCGACCGCAAGCAGCAGATCAGCAAGCTGGTGAAGCTGGCCAAGGAGGTCGACGAGATCTTCCTGGCGACGGACGAGGACCGCGAGGGCGAGGCGATCGCCTGGCACCTGGTGGAGACGCTCAAGCCCAAGGTGCCGGTCAAGCGGATGGTCTTCCACGAGATCACCAAGCCGGCCATCCAGGCCGCCGTCGCCAACCCCCGGGAGATCGACCGGGACCTGGTCGACGCGCAGGAGGCCCGGCGCATCCTGGACCGGCTGTACGGCTACGAGGTCTCCCCGGTGCTGTGGAAGAAGGTCATGCCGAAGCTCTCGGCGGGCCGGGTGCAGTCCGTGGCGACCCGGATCGTGGTCGAGCGGGAGCGGCAGCGGATGGCGTTCCGCACCGCCGAGTACTGGGACATCCTCGCCACCCTGGCGGTGGCGAACGCGGGCGAGGGGCCACGTACCTTCAACGCCACCCTGGTGGCGCTGAACGGCGACCGGATCGCCACCGGCAAGGACTTCGAGCCGACCACCGGCCGGGTGAGGGCCGGCGCGGGCGTGGTGCACCTCGACGAGAGCGGGGCGCGCGGCCTGGCGGCCCGCCTGGAGGGGCGGCCGTTCACCGTCACCCGGGTCGAGGAGAAGCCCTACCGCCGTCGCCCGTACGCGCCGTTCATCACCTCCACCCTCCAGCAGGAGGCGGCCCGGAAGCTGCGCCTCTCCTCGCAGCAGACGATGCGCACCGCGCAGCGGCTCTACGAGAACGGCTACATCACCTACATGCGTACCGACTCGGTGAACCTGTCGGAGACCGCCATCGCGGCGGCCCGCCGGCAGATCGCCGAGCTGTACGGCCAGCGCAGCGTGCCGCCGGAGCCGCGCCGCTACACCGGCAAGGTGAAGAACGCGCAGGAGGCGCACGAGGCGATCCGCCCGGCGGGGGACAACTTCCGCACCCCGGGCGACGTGGCCAAGGAGCTGTCGGCCGAGGAGTTCAAGCTCTACGAGCTGATCTGGCGGCGCACCATCGCCTCGCAGATGACCGACGCGGTCGGCTCCAGCGTCTCGGTGCGCATCCGCGCGGTCTCCGCCGCGCAGGAGGAGGCCGACTTCGGCGCCACCGGCAAGACCATCACCGACCCCGGCTTCCTACGGGCGTACGTGGAGTCCAGCGACGACGAGAACGCCGAGGCCGAGGACGCCGAGCGCCGGCTGCCCACCCTGGTCAAGGACCAGCCGCTGACCGCCGACGAGCTGGCCGCGCAGGGCCACCACACCCAGCCGCCGTCGCGCTACACCGAGGCGTCGCTGGTCAAGGCCCTGGAGGAGCTGGGCATCGGCCGCCCCTCGACGTACGCGTCGATCATGCAGACCATCCAGGACCGCGGGTACGTCGTCAAGCGCGGCCAGGCGATGATCCCGACGTTCCTGGCGTTCGCGGTGATCGGGCTGCTGGAGCGGCACTACCCGCGCCTGATCGACTACGACTTCACCGCCAGCATGGAGAACGAGCTGGACGAGATCGCCGGCGGGGACCACGCCGCGGTCGACTTCCTCACCTCCTTCTACTTCGGCAGCGCCAACGGCACCGGCGACCGGGCCATCGCCCACGCCGGCGGGCTGAAGAAGCTGGTCACCGAGAACCTCAGCGAGATCGACGCGCGCAGCGTCAACTCCATCCCGCTCTTCACCGATGACGAGGGACGCGAGGTCGTCGTCCGGGTCGGCCGGTACGGGCCGTACCTCCAGCGGGCGGTACCGGGTGAGCAGCCCGCCCCGCCGGCCGAGGGCGAGGAGGGGGGCGCGCCGGGTGACCGCGCGCCGATCCCGGAGGGGCTGGCCCCCGACGAGCTGACCCCGGAGAAGGTGCACGAGCTCTTCCTGGGTGGCGGCGGCGAGCGCAAGCTCGGTGACGACCCGGCCACCGGCGAGCCGATCGTGCTCAAGTCCGGCCGGTTCGGCCCGTACGTGGCCAGCGGCGAGCGGAAGTCGTCGCTGCTGCGCTCCCAGTCCCCGGACTCGCTCACCTTCGACGAGGCGCTCAAGCTGCTCAGCCTGCCCCGGCTGATCGGCAAGGACGCGGAGGGCAACGAGGTCTTCGCCAACAACGGCCGCTACGGCCCGTACGTCAAGCGCGGTGACGAGTTCCGGTCGCTGGACTCGGAAGACAAGATGTTCACCGTCACGCTGGACGAGGCGCTGGCCCTCCTGGCCGCTCCGAAGACGCGTCAGCGTCGGGCCGCCGCGCCGCCGCTGCGGGAGATGGGCAACGACCCGCTGACCGAGAAGCCGCTGGTGATCAAGGACGGCCGGTTCGGGCCGTACGTTACCGACGGGGAGACCAACGCGTCCCTGCGGCGGGCGCAGACCCCGGAGGCGCTGAGCCTGGAAGAGGCGTCGGAGATGCTCGCCGAGAAGCGGGCGAAGGGTCCGGCGCCGAAGAAGAAGGCGGCGGCGAAGAAGGCGGCCCCGGCCAAGAAGGCGGCGGCGAAGAAGACCGCCGCCGCCACCAAGTCGACGGCGGCCAAGAAGACGACCACCGCCAAGGCGACGGCCGCCAAGAAGGCCCCGGCCAAGAAGGCGGCGCCGAAGAAGGCCGCCGCAGCCAGCCCCGCCGAGGAGTGACCCCCTGACGGGTTAACCGACCGGTTTCCCCTGGGCCGGTGGCGGCTACGGGCTTAGCGTCAGGACATGTCCGTACCCGCCGCCCCGCGTCGCCGACGCGTGCTGGTCGGGGCGGCGACGGGCGCCCTGCTGCTGGCCCTCGGCGTGGTCGGTTCCCGGGCCGTGGATCACGGCTCCCCGCCGGCCGGTACCGAGGCGTCGCCGGCCCCGCAGCGGACCCTGGCCCCCGGTCCGGTCCGGGACGCGGGCGGTCGGCGCACCCTGCGGCTGATCGCCGCCGGTGACGTGCTGGTCCACCCGGAGGTCACCGCGCAGGCGCGGCGGGACGCCGCTCGCGACGGCCACCCAGGCGGTCTGGACTTCGCCCCGATGTTCGCGGGGGTGGCTCCGGCGGTCAGCGGCGCCGACCTCGCGCTCTGCCACCTGGAGACGCCGCTGGCCGATGCCGCCGGCCCGTTCTCCGGCTATCCGTCGTTCAACGTGCCCCCGCAGGTGCTCGGTGGGGTGCGTTCCGCCGGCTTCGACGGCTGCTCGACCGCCTCCAACCACACCCTCGACCAGGGCGCCGACGGGGTGGTGCGGACCATCCGGGCGCTCGACGCGGCCGGGCTGGGCCACACCGGCAGCGCCCGGAGCGCCGCCGAGGCGGGCACACCCCGGATCTACGACGTCGGCGGTGTGCGCGTCGCTCATCTGGCGTACAGCCTGAACTTCAACGGGTTGAGCCGCCCGGCCGGCCGGGAGTGGCTGGCCAACCTCATCGACCCGCCCGCGATCCTCGCCGCCGCCCACCGGGCGCGGGCCGCGGGCGCCGACATCGTCGTGCTCAGCCTGCACTGGGGTACGGAGTACCAGCACCTGCCCGACGCGGACCAGCAGGCCTGGGCGCGGCAGTTGATCGCCTCGCCGGACGTGGACCTGGTCCTGGGGCACCACGCTCACGCCGTGCAGCCGTTCCAGCGCTTCGGCGACAAGTGGGTGGTCTTCGGGATGGGCAACGAGATCGCCCGGCACGCCGAGCCGGTGAACGACAACCGGGAGGGCGTGATGGCCCGGGCGACGTTCACCGAGGTGGCGCCCGGGCACTGGACGGTGACCCGGATGGAGGCCCTGCCCACCTGGACCGACCTCGCACCGGACCTGCGGCTGGTGGACCTGGCTTCCGCGCTGGCCGACCCCGCCACACCCGCCGCCGCGCGGCGGAATTACCAGGCGGCGTACGACCGGGTGCTCGGCTACGTGCAGGCCCTCGGCGCGGATCAGTCGGTGCTGCCGGAGGGCGCCCCGCCGAGGACGCGGTCCAGGTAGGGGTTGGCGAAGAGGCGGTCCGGGTCCAGCCGGTCGCGGACGGCCAGGAAGTCGGCGAACCTCGGGTAGGCGGGGGCCAGTGACGCCGCGTCCCGGTAGTGCAGCTTGCCCCAGTGCGGTCGGCCGCCCAGGTCGGCGGCCACCTCCTCGAACGCCCGGAAGTACGGCTCGTAGGGCGCGCCGACGTACTGGTGGATGGCGAGGTACGCCGAGTCGCGGCCGTACCCGTGGGACAGCCAGATGTCGTCCGCGGCGGTGAACCGCACTTCGACCGGAAAGAGCACCTTGAACGGCAGCCCGTCCACGATCCGTCGCAGCGCGTCGAGCGCGGTCGGCAGGGCGGTGCGCGGCAGCCCGTACTCCATCTCCACGAAGCGGACCCGGCGTGGCGTGCAGAAGACCCGATCGGAGCGGCCGGTGTAGGTGCGTTCGGTGAGCGCCCGGGCGGAGATCGCGCTGATCCCCGGGGCCAGCGCCGGCACGGCGCGGCCCAGCCGGCAGGCCCCGGCGAAGACGCTGTTGGCCAGGAACTCGTCGTCCAGCCAGCCGCGCCACCGGGGCAGCGGCCGGTCGTCGGCCGGCACCCGGTCGTTGGTCTTGACC
>JBARAE010000006.1:0-4828 GCA_049791715.1 Micromonospora sp. | reverse complement strand
AGCCCGGAGCCGACGCCGAACCAGCCCGGCACGATCTGCCGGGTCTGGGTCCAGCCGAACACCCACGGGATGGCCCGCAGACCGGCCAGGCCGGCGCCGGTGTTCGGCCGCTTCGCCGGCCGGGAGCCGATGTTCAGCGCGCCGAGCAGCTCGGTCGGGGTGGAGGCCCAGAAGTACGCCGCCAGGTCCGGATCCTCGACCAGCGACCGGTACGACCGGAACGCCGACTCGGAGACCACGTCCATGGTCGCGTCCCAGCGTTCCAACTGCTCGGCCGGCTGCCGCGGCGCGGTGTGCAGCAGCGTCGCCTGGAGCACCGCGGCCACGGTCAGCTCCAGGTTCTCCCGGGCCAGCGCGGGCAGCGTGTACTTGTCGGAGATGACCTCGCCCTGCTCGGTCACCTTGATCGCGCCGTCCAGGGTGCCGTACGGCTGGGCCAGGATGGCGTCGTGGGTGGGGCCGCCACCCCGACCGACCGTGCCGCCGCGACCGTGGAAGAGCCGCAGGTGCACCCCGTGCCGGGCGGCCACGTCCCGCAGCGCCCGCTGCGCCCGGTGGATCGACCACTGGCTGGTGGTGATGCCGGCCTCCTTGTTGGAGTCGGAGTAACCCAGCATCACCTCCTGCACGTCGCCCCGGGCCGCGACCAGCGCCCGGTACGCCGGCAGCGACAGCAGCTCGTTCAGCAGCTCACCGCCGGCATTCAACTCGGCGGGGGTCTCCAGCAGCGGCACGATGCCGATCCGGGCCCGGCCGCTGTGCACGTCGATCAGGCCGGCCTCGCGGGCCAGCACCACCGCGGCGAGCACGTCGTCCACGCCCAGGGTCATCGAGATGATGTACGACTCGATCACCTCCGACCCGAACCGGTCCTGCGCCTCGCGGATCGCCCCGAAGACGTCGAACGTCCTCTGCGCCGCCTCGGTGAGCGGGCTGTCCGGGGTGGAGAGCGGTCGCCGGCCGGTCAGCTCGTCGGCGAGCAGCTTGGTGCGCTCGAGCCGGGTCAGCGACGGGTAGTCGAAGACCTCGCCGACCGCCTCGTACAGCTGGGCGAGCACCTCGTGGTGCTTCTCGGCGTGCTCCCGGACGTCCATGGTGGCCAGATGCAGCCCGAACGCGGACACCGTGCGGATCGTCGACGCGAGCCGGCCGACGGCGGTGAGCTGCCCGGAGTTGCGGGCCAGCGACGCGCGCAGCAGCTCCAGGTCGGCGATCAGCTCGGCTGAGCCGCGGTAGTCCCGCCCCGGTACGTGCGGGGTGCCGTTGCGTAGCCGCTCCCGCGTGTTGGCCAGCTTCGCCTTCACGCAGCGCGCCTTGAGCCGGTACGGCTCCTCGGCGTTCACCCGGCGGAACCGGGGCGCCACCTCGGGCAGCGCGTCCAGGTCGGCGGCGAGGCTGGCGGAGAGGTCCAGCGAGACCGCGCGCAGCCGGCGGGAGACCGACACCTCGCTGATGAGCTGGTCCATCGCCTTCTCGGTGGCCTCGATGCCGTGCTCGTGCTGGATGCGCAGGACCTCCCGGGTGACCGCCGGGGTGACGAACGGGTTGCCGTCCCGGTCGCCGCCGATCCAGGTGCCGAAGGTCAGCGGGCGGGCGGTCGGCGAGGTCTCCACGCCGAGGGTGCGCAGCGTGTCGGCGAGGTCGTCGAGGACCTGCGGGGCGGCCTCGGCGTACAGGTCGCGGAGGTAGTAGATGGCGTTGCGGGCCTCGTCGGTCGGGTCGGGCCGGTCCAGCCGCAGCTCGTCGGTCTGCCACATAAGGTCCAGTAGCTCGGCGAGCCGCCGGTTGGCCGGCCCCTCGTCGCTGGCCCCGTAGAGGATGGCGTTGGCGGTCTCCGTGTCCAGCTCGTCGGCGATCGCGCGGAGCTTCGACAGGATCGAGCGGCGGGCCGCCTCGGTCGGGTGAGCGGTGAACACCGGTCGTACCGCCAGCCGGCGGGCCGCGGCGGCGATCTCCTCGGCCGGAACCCCGCGCTCGGCGATCATCTTGGCCGCGCCGTCCAGCCAGCCGCCCTGGACGGCCCGGCGGCGGCGCAGGTCGCGGGCGCGGTGCACCTGCTCGGTGATGTTGGCCAGGTGGAAGTAGGTGGAGAAGGCCCGCGCCAGCTTGGTGCCGGTGGTGACGTCGAGGCCACCGAGGCGCTGCGCGGCGGCCGGGGCGTCGGAGCGGACCTGCGCGCGGATCTCCTCGACCAGGTCGAGCAGCGGTCGACCCTCCTGCCGGGCGAGGGTCTGCCCGAGCAGCGTGCCGAGGCGGCGGATGTCGGCCCGCAGTGCGGCGTCCGGGCCGTCGTGGTCGTGCTGGTCGGTCACGGTGCGCTCCTTACGTGAGTACGAAGGACAGCGCTGTCCGACTCCCTGGATCGTATCCGCGCGGCCCCCGGATGTAAGGAGGGACCCCGGGTGATCCCTTTTCCCGGAGCGGGGCCCCCGATGGTCGGGTCAGGTGTCCGGTAGGGCTTCGGCCGGCGGCTCCGGGCGGGCGGTGGCGGCGCGACCGGAGTGGACGGCCCGCCGGTGGGCGCGGAAGACCGACGCGGTGAGCAGCCCGATCACCCCGAGCACCACCCAGATCGCGAGACCGGTCAGCGACCAGCCGGTCGACCGGCGGTCGAAGTAGACCGCCGACTTGATCAGGTCGGTGGCCAGCCCCGTCACGTTCCAGCGGTGCATGCCGCGCAGCCAGTCGGGCAGGAACTCGGGGGCGTAGATGCCGCCGGAGCCCGGGTTGCCGAGCACCACCAGCAGCAGGATGACGATCCCGGTGCCGAGCAGGCCCAGCCAGCCCTGCACGGCGGAGGCCACCATCGCGGCGGCGAAGACCGCCAGCGTGCCGACCGCGGCGATCGCCGGCACGTCGTGGTGCCACACGTCGAGCACCGGGCCGACGATGGTCGCGCCGACGATCCCGAGCACCACCGAGTAGACCGCGAGAGCGGCGATCCGCAGCCCGGCCCGGGACAGACTCCACGGGGCGGTGCCGTTCTTCAGGCCGAGCGCGGTGGAGGCGAGGTAGCCGCCGAGCACGTAGCCGACCGCGAGGTAGAACGGGACCAGGCCACGCGGGTCGGTCCGCTCGACGGGCACCTCGTCGGTCACCTGGAGGGGCAGGTTGGCCTGCTGGGCGGCCTGGGTGAGCACCTGGGTGACCACGTCCGCGGCGGACGGCGCGGAGGCGCTGGCGGTGGTGAGCCGTAACCCGTTGTCCGGGCCGGAGGTGATCACCCCGTACACCTCGCGGGCGGTCAGGCCGTCGTTCGCGGCGTCCGGGTTGTCGTACTCGATCGGTTTGATCTTGTCGGTCCGGGCGCGCAGGGCGGCCATCACCGCCTGGCCGCGCTGGTCGCCGAGAACCACCCCGACCGGCACGTCGCGGGGGGTGGGCTGGTGCAGCGCACCGACGTAGGCCGCGATGAAGGCGGCGGCCAGGGCCAGCGTGCCGAGCAGCAGCGCGGCGGTACGCGGCAGCCAGTCCCGCACCGGCAGCTCTCCCCGCTCGTCCACGGGCTCAGCCTAGGGCGGCACTTCGCCCGGCTTGTGCGATTTCGCCGCCCTGCGACACCGACGGTGCCAGGCTGGCAGCATGCCGCGCGACGACCTGCCGATCCCCGCCGAGGGCATCCTGCTCACCCACTTCGTGGTGGCGGCCGACGTGGCCCGGTCCGCGGCCTTCTATCGGGACGTCCTCGGCGGCACGGTGGTGCGGGAGGGGGAACCCTCGATGGTCCGCCTCGCGAACAGCTGGGTGATCATCAACGTGGGCGGTGGGCCCACCGAGGACAAACCCGACGTGGTGCTGGAGACGCCCCCGGACCCGCACCGGACCAGCGCGTTCCTGAACATCCGGGTGGCCGACATCCAGGCCGTGTACGCCGAGTGGAGCGCCCGTGGCGGGGTCTTCCTGACCCCGCCGCAGAACCGGGGCGCGGAGATCCGCTGCTACCTGCGCGATCCGGACGGGCACCTGATCGAGGTCGGCCAGACCGTCTGAAAATCCGCTGGCAGCGGTCGATAGCGTCGGGGGTATGACGTCACCGAGCTATCCGACGAAGCCGCGACCGGGAGACCGGGTCGCGATCGTCTCGCCCTCCGCCGGCCTGCCGGGGCTCTTCCCGCACGTGCACGAGCTGGGGCTGCGCCGGCTGCGCGAGGAGTTCGGCCTGGAACCGGTCGAGTACCCGACCACCCGGGTGATGGGCGCCGACCCGCGCGACCGGGCCCGGGACCTCACCGCCGCCTTCGCCGACCCGACGATCACCGCCGTGCTCGCCACCGTCGGCGGGGACGACCTGATCACGGTCACCCCGCACCTGGACGAGGCGGTGCTGCGGGCCAACCCGAAGCCGTACTTCGGCTACTCCGACAACACCAACGTGCTCAACCACCTGTACCGGCTGGGGATGGTCGCCTACCACGGCGGGTCGGTGCTGGTGCACCTCGGCCGGCCGGGGAAGCCGCACCCGCTGACCTTCGACTCGCTGCGCGCCGCCCTCTTCACCCCCGGCTGGTACGACCTGGCGCCCGCACCGGAGTGGGGCGACAAGCCCAACCCGTGGACCGAGCCGGAGACGTTGGCGTACGAGCCGGAGATGCTTCCCGGCGAGGGCTGGCGCTGGCAGGGGCCGGCGCGGGTGGTGCAGGGGCGGACCTGGGGCGGCTGCCTGGAGATCCTGCACTGGCTGATGGCGGCCGACCGGATCCCGTCCGCCGCGGACCTGGCCGGCTCGGTGCTGATCTTCGAGACCTCCAACGAGCTGCCCACCGCGCAGGAGGTGTTCCGGATCCTGCGCAACATGGGCGAACGCGGGCTGCTCGCCGGCTTCCCGGCG
>JBARAE010000005.1:0-8705 GCA_049791715.1 Micromonospora sp. | reverse complement strand
GGCCGACCGGCTCCGGTACGCGGCGCGGGGTCGGCCTCGGCGACCAGTCGACCGGCGATCAGGTCGTCCACCACGGCGGAGACGGTGGCCCGGGTCAGGCCGGTCGCGGCGGCGATTTCGGCCCGGGAGGGCGGTCGGTCGGCGGCGGCGATCCGCCGGAGCACCACCGCCAGGTTGAGCTCGCGGAGGCTGCCCTGCCGGACCGCACCGGCGGTGCTGGTGCTGGTCACCCCTTGACACTGCCACACGGTGGTCATTTAATTCAACCACTGAACAAATTGTGGACGACACCACCCGGAGGTCTGCCATGGCACCCCGTCCCACCCCCGCCGACACGTTCTCCTTCGGTCTCTGGACGGTGGGTTGGCAGGCCCGTGACCCGTTCGGCGACGCGACCCGGCCCGAGCTGGACGCGGTCGAGGCGGTGCACCGACTCGCCGAGCTCGGCGCGTACGGGATCACCTTCCACGACGACGACCTGGTCCCCTTCGGCGCGGACGCCGCCACCCGCGACGCCCACCTGACCCGCTTCCGCAAGGCCCTCGACGAGACCGGCCTGGTCGTGCCGATGGTCACCACCAACCTCTTCACCCACCCGGTGTTCAAGGACGGCGGCTTCACCAGCAACGACCGCGACGTCCGCCGGTACGCGCTGCGGAAGGTGCTGCGCAACGTCGACCTCGCCGCCGAACTGGGCGCCCGCACCTTCGTCATGTGGGGCGGCCGGGAGGGCGCCGAGTACGACCTGGCCAAGGACGTCCGCTCCGCGCTGGACCGTTACCGCGAGGCCGTCGACCTGCTCTGCCAGTACGTCGTCGACAGCGGCTACGACCTGCGCTTCGCCATCGAGCCGAAGCCGAACGAGCCGCGCGGCGACATCCTGCTGCCCACCGTCGGGCACGCGCTCGCCTTCATCTCCACTCTGGCCCACCCGGAGCTGGTCGGGCTCAACCCCGAGGTCGGCCACGAGCAGATGGCCGGGCTGAACTTCGCGCACGGCATCGCCCAGGCGCTCTGGCAGGGCAAGCTCTTCCACATCGACCTCAACGGCCAGCGCGGCATCAAGTACGACCAGGACCTGGTCTTCGGCCACGGCGACCTGCTCAACGCGTTCGCCCTGGTGGACCTGCTGGAGCACGGCGGCCCGGACGGCGGCCCGGCGTACGACGGCCCCCGCCACTTCGACTACAAGCCCTCCCGCACCGAGGACATGACCGGGGTGTGGGCCTCCGCCGAGGCCAACATGCGGACGTACCTGCTTCTCAAGGAGCGGGCCGCGGCGTTCCGGGCAGACCCGGAGGTGGCCGAGGCGCTCGCGGCGAGCAAGGTCACCGACCTGGCCACGCCGACGCTCAACCCGGGGGAAAGCTACGCCGACCTGCTCGCCGACCGCTCCGCCTTCGAGGAGTTCGACCCGGACGCGGCCGGTGCGAAGGGCTTCGGCTTCGTCCGGCTCAATCAGCTCGCCGTCGAGCACCTGCTCGGCGCGCGCTGAGGCGGCCCGGCCATGCCGCTCGTCGCCGGGGTGGACTCGTCCACCCAGTCCTGCAAGGTGGTCGTCCGGGACGCGGAGACCGGCGCGCTGGTCCGGCAGGGCCGCGCGCCGCACCCGGACGGCACCGAGGTCGACCCGCAGGCGTGGTGGGACGCCCTGCTCGCGGCCGTCGAGGCGGCCGGCGGACTGGCCGACGTCGTGGCCGTCTCGGTCGGCGGCCAGCAGCACGGCATGGTCTGCCTCGACGAGACCGGCCAGGTGGTCCGGCCCGCGCTGCTGTGGAACGACACCCGTTCCGCCGGGGCGGCCCGCGAGCTGATCGCCGAGGCCGGTGACGGCGAGGCCGGCCGCCGGTTCTGGGCCGACGCGGTGGGCAGCGTGCCGGTGGCCAGCTTCACCGCCACCAAGCTGCGCTGGCTGGCCCGGCACGAGCCGGCGAACGCCGACCGGGTCGCCGCGGTGTGCCTGCCGCACGACTGGCTCACCTGGCGGCTGGCCGGTGGCCCCGGGCTGGCCGCGCTGCGTACCGACCGGGGTGACGCCAGCGGCACCGGCTACTGGTCCCCGGCCACCGGGGAGTACCGCCTCGACCTGCTGGACATGGCGTTCGGCCGGACGCTGCGGCTGCCCACCGTGCTGGGCCCGGCCGAGCCGGCCGGCGTCCTCGAACCGGCCGTGCTCGGCGGTGTCGGCTCCCGCGGGTCGGCCGGTTCCGCTGCCGGCCGGTCGCCGCTCGACGGGGTGCTGCTCGGCCCGGGTACCGGGGACAACGCCGCCGCCGGCCTTGGTGTCGGCGCGGGACCGGGCGACGTGGTCGTCTCGATCGGCACCTCCGGAACCGTCTTCGCCGTCGCCGACGCGCCGGCCGCCGACCCGTCCGGCATCGTCGCCGGCTTCGCCGACGCGACCGGGCGCTTCCTCCCGCTGGTCTGCACACTCAACGCCGCCCGGGTGCTCGACGCCGCCGCGGCGATGCTGCGCGTCGGCCACGACGAGCTGAGCGAGCTGGCGCTGGCCGCCCCGCCGGGCGCGGACGGGCTGGTGATGGTCCCCTACCTGGAGGGGGAGCGGACGCCCGACCGCCCGCTGTCCACCGGAGCGGTGCACGGGCTCACCCTGGGCACCGCCACGCCGACCCACCTGGCCCGGGCCGCGGTCGAGGGGATGCTCTGCGCGCTCGCCGACGGCCTGGACGCCCTCACCGCCCAGGGGGCGACCGTGGACCGGGTGATCCTGGTCGGCGGCGGGGCCCGCTCGGCCGCGGTGCGGCGGATCGCCCCACAGGTCTTCGGCCGGCCGGTGGTGGTACCCCCGCCGGGGGAGTACGTGGCCGACGGTGCGGCCCGGCAGGCCGCCTGGGTCGCTCTCGGCGGGGAGGCGCCACCGACGTGGGCCGTCGGCGACATTGAGGAGTACGACGCGGAGCCCGTCCCCGCGATCCGGGACCGGTACGCACAGGCCCGCGACCATGCGCTCGACCGGCTCGGCGCTCCACGCGGGTGACCGGCCGGGGGTCGTCACTCCGTCGTGATCTCTTCCTGGTTTGCTGCCGGACATGACGAGCACCAGGTTCTCCCGGCACGGGAACGCGGCGCACCGGTTCTACAGCGTCGTGGTGTTCGTGGTGCTCGCCTCGCTGGACAACGTGGCGATCGGGCTGGTCCCGCCGCTGTACGGGCCGATCTCCGGCGCGCTCGGTGTGTCGCAGCGGCTGCTGGGCCTGGTCACCGCGGTGAGTTTCCTGGTCAGTGCGGTGGCGGCGGTGGCCTGGGCGTACGTGGGCGACCGGACCGACCGCAAGCCGCTGCTCATGGTCGGCACGCTGATCTGGGCCGTCGGCACCGGTGGCAGCGCCCTCGCCCAGAACTACCCGACCTTCCTGGCCGCCCAGCTCCTGGCGGCGGTCGGGCTGGGCGCGGTCGGGTCGGTCGGCTTCTCAGTGGTCACCGACCTGATCTCGCCCCGCCGGCGGGGTCTGGTGATGAGCTTCTGGGGGCTGTCGCAGGGCGTCGGCACCCTGGCCGGCACCCTGACTGGCGGCATGCTCGGCAACACCGACTGGCGCCGCCCGTTTCTGGTGCTCACCGTCGTGGGCTTCGGCGCCACGGTCGCCTACCTTTTCACGTACGACATCCGGCGCGGGGGCAGTGAGCCGGAGCTCGCCGAGGCGCTCGACGCCGGCGCCGAGTACGACTACCGGATCACCCGCGCCGACCTGCCGCGCATCCTCGCCCGGCGCACCAACCGGTGGCTGATCCTGCAAGGACTGACCGCGCAGGCGGCGTTCGGGTCGCTGGTGTGGCTGCCGGTGCTCTTCGCCCAGCGCGCCGAGGCGCAGGGCTACTCCTCGGCGACCGCCGTGGTGGTGGGCAGCGTCTTCGCCACCCTGTTCCAGCTCGGCGGCGTGCTCTCCATCGTGGGCGGGCTGGTCGGCGATGCGCTGCAACGCCGTACGCCGAGCGGCCGAGCCCTGGTCGCGGCCGTGGGCATCCTCGCGGCCGTTCCGTTCTACCTGGTGCTGTTCCTCGTACCGGTGCGGATCGTCGTGCCCGACGGCGCCAGCTCCACCGCGGTGGTCGGCGCGGTCCTGGCGAGCGTGGTCACCGAGCCCACGGTCGGGCTGAGCCTGTTGACGGCGGTGGTGGCGCTCGCCCTCACCTCGGCCAACTCACCGAACTGGTTCGCGCTGATCGCCGACGTCAACCCGCCCGAGCACCGGGGCACCGTCTACAGCCTCGGCAACCTGGTGAACGGGGTCGGCCGGGCGGCCGGCAACGGACTGGTCGGGGTGGCCTTCCACGCGCTGCGGGCGGCCTTCCCTCCGCCGCTGAACTACGCCGTGGGGCTGGCCGCGTTCCAGCTCTTCTTCATCCCCACCGGCGTCATGTACTGGCTGGCCGCCCGGACCTCGCCGGGCGACATCGAGTCGGTGCACGACCTCCTGCACGCCCGCGCCGACCGCCTCTGACCTGCCAGGAGGCGTCGTAGGCGGCCGCGCCGGCGACTAGTCACCACCACGCGGTTGAGAGGCTACGGACCTGATGTCGAAACCGGATCACTCGCGGTGGCGGGCTGCGGGACGCCGCAGCGCTGGACCGACGAGGATCAGCACCCCGTTGCACGCGCTGGGGGGCCGCGATCCGTTTACGTCATCAGATTCGTAGCGAGTCGTCCGTGGACCCGCGGTCCGACGGCACGAGTGCCACCCGGCCCGCCGGGCCGCCCCTCTGATGGGCGGCGCGGCGAGCCGGTGGTGGTCAGTCGCGGAACCAGACCGTCACGTCGGTCGGGACGCCGCCGTCGTCGTCGAGCGGGGCGCTGCTCACCAGCACCTCGGCGCCGTCGGGCAGCGGCACCGGCGCGGCCCCGAAGTTGGTCAGCACGGTGAGCGCGCCGTTGGTGAAGACGAGTACCTCATCACCGGAGGAGAGCCACCTCAACGGGCCACGGGCGAGGCCGTGCTCACGGCGCAGCCGCAGTGCGGTCCGGTACAGCTCGTACGTCGAGCCGGGCACCCCACGCTGGCGGTCGAGGGCGTACTCGGCCCAGAGCGGAGGCTGCGGCAGCCAGCTCGCGTCGGTCGGCCCGAAGCCGTACGACGGGGCGTCGGCCTCCCACGGGATCGGCACCCGGCAGCCGTCCCGCCCCCGCTGGGTGTGGTCGCTGCGGTCCCACGTCGGGTCCTGGCGGGCCTCGTCGGGGAGGGTGGTGTGCTCCGGCAGTCCCAACTCCTCGCCCTGGTAGAGGTAGGCGGAACCCGGCAGGGCGAGCATCAGCAGGGTGGCCGCCCGCGCCCGTCGCAGCCCGAGCGCGGCGTCCGGCTGCGGGTCGCCGATACCGATGCCGTTCGGCCGGGGCGCGCCGATCGGCAGCGCCAGCCGGGTGGCGTGCCGGATCACGTCGTGGTTGGAGAGGACCCAGGTGGTGGGGGCTGCCACCGCATCGGTGGCCTCCAGCGAGCGGGTGATCACCGCGTACTGGGCCGGGGCGGTCCAGGCGGCGAGCAGGTACTCGAAGTTGAACGCCTGCTGCATCTCGTCCGGCCGGACGTAGTGGGCCAGGCGCTCCGCCGGCTCCACCCACGCCTCGGCGACGAGGATCCGGTCCCCGCCGTACGAGTCGAGGAGTCGCCGCCACTCCCGATAGATCTCGTGCACGCCGTCCTGGTCCCACATCGGGGGGCGGGGCTTGTCCACCTCCTGGCCGGAGAGGATCTCGTGCGGCTCCTGCCAGTCGGCCAGGTCGGCCTGCTTGATCAGCCCGTGTGCCACGTCCACCCGGAAGCCGTCGACGCCCCGGTCCAGCCAGAACCGGAGGATGTCCAGGAACTCGGCGCGGACCTCAGAGCTCTCCCAGTTCAGGTCGGGCTGGCCGACGTCGAAGAGGTGCAGGTACCACTGTCCGTCGGGCACCCGGGTCCACGCCGGGCCGCCGAAGACGCTCTGCCAGTCGTTGGGTGGCTCGGCGCCCTGCGGTCCCTTGCCGTCCCGGAAGATGTACCGCCGCCGCTCCGGGCTGCCGGGCCCGGCGCCGAGCGCCGCCTGGAACCAGCGGTGCTGGGACGAGGTGTGGTTCGGCACCAGGTCGACGATGATCCGCAGACCGCGGGCCTTCGCCTCGGTGATCATCTTGTCCGCCTCGGCGAGGGTGCCGAAGATCGGGTCGACGTCCCGGTAGTCGGCGACGTCGTATCCGGCGTCGGCCTGCGGCGACGGGTAGAACGGCGACAGCCAGACCGCGTCGACCCCCAGCTCGGTGAGGTGACCGAGGCGGGCAGTGATGCCTGGCAGGTCGCCCAGACCGTCACCGTTGGAGTCGGCGAACGAACGGGGATAAATCTGGTAGATGACCGCGTCGGTCCACCAGCGGGTGGGGGTGGGGGTCCGGTCCGGGGCCGGAGCGGTCGTGCCGATGGTGTTCAGGGTGCTCTCCCGGGGTCGTCGGTGCCGGTCGTGGTTATTGTGCCCGCGGTGGGCCGGTCGATTCCCGGCCGACCAGGTTCGTCGGCCGCGTTGAGAGTGCTCTACCTGCTCCTTCGCAGCCCGAGACCGAACCGGGCCAACGCCACCGCAAGACCGGGCCGTGAAACAGGCGCTGAACGCTGTGGTTACTCAATCGTTACCGGCAGCCGTGCTGTCACCGGTTGCCAGGCGCTGCGCAAACGTTTTTACTCCGAGGCGGAAAGCTCTCGTGTCGAGGCGATCGGCCCCTGACACGCCAACGATTGGAGGCGGGCGGATGGCCCAGGAGAAGAGAGGTCGCCGCGTTCACGCGGTCCTCGCAGCGGCTGCAGCTGTGACCCTCATTACCGCGGGGTGCAGCGGAGGCTCGTCGGGCGGCAGCGACAGCGCAGCGCAGGGGGCCGACGCCCGGGGTCCCATCACGTTCGTGACCGGCAAGGACAACAGCAACGTCTGGGCGCCGACCATCGAGAAGTGGAACGCGACGCACCCCAACGAGAAGGTCACCCTCAAGGAGCAGTCCGACCAGGCCGACCAGCAGCACGACGACATCGTGCAGCACATGCAGGCCAAGGACCCGAGCTACGACATCGTCACCGTCGACGTGGTGTGGTCGGCGGAGTTCGCGGCCAAGGGCTGGCTCGTGCCACTCAAGGACAAGTTCGCGATGGACACCGGCCGGCTGCTCAAGCCGACCGTGAACGCCGCCACCTACAACGGCACGCTCTACGCCGCGCCGTTCGCCAGCGACGGCGGCATGCTCTACTACCGCAAGGACCTCGTGCCCAACCCGCCCAAGACACTGGACGAGATGTGGGGCATGTGCAGCATCGCCAAGAAGAACAACATGGGGTGCTACGCCGGTCAGTTCGCCAAGTACGAGGGCCTGACGGTCAACGCCGCCGAGGCGATCAACACCGCGGGCGGCAAGATCGTCGACGACCAGGGCAAGCCCACCGTCGACTCCCCGGAGGCGCGCAAGGGCCTGCAGATGCTCGCCGACCACTACAAGAACGGTGACATCCCCAAGGAGGCCATCACCTACCAGGAGGAGCAGGGCCGGCAGGCGTTCGAGGCCGGCAAGCTGCTGTTCCTGCGCAACTGGCCGTACGTGTACAACCTGGCCAAGACCGAAGGCTCCTCCAAGGTGAAGGACAAGTTCGGGGTGGCTCCGCTGCCCGGCCTGAGCGGTCCGGGCGCCTCCAGCCTCGGTGGTCACAGCGAGGGCATCAGCACCTACTCGAAGTACAAGGCGACGGCGTTCGACTTCCTGAAGTTCATCCAGGAGGACGAGCAGCAGAAGTTCTTCATGGAGAAGGGCTCCCTGGCGCCGGTCGTGGCCAACATCTACGACGACCCGTCCCTCGTCGCCAAGGCCCCGTACCTGCCGACGCTGAAGACCTCGATCGAGAACGCCGTCCCCCGTCCGGTCACCCCGTTCTACCCGGCGGTGACGAAGGCGATCGAGGACAACGCGTACGCCGCGATGAAGGGCGAGAAGCCGGTCGACCAGGCGATCACGGACATGCAGTCGGCGATCGCCTCCGCGTCCAGCTAACCTGCGTCACCACGTCCGGGTGCGGGATCGGGCAAGCCGCCCGGTCCCGCACCCGGGACCCCGCTCAGCAGGCTTCAGTCCGGTTCTCCAGTCGCACCTTTGGCCGAGGAGGCCACCATGGGCACCACCGTCGAGAACGCAGCGGCGAGGCGCACGAGTCGCCGTCCGGAGCAGCGGAGGAAGGGACTGAACGCCGGCCAGGGCCGGCGCGCGCTCTTCCTCGTGGCGCCGACGGTCGTCCTCCTCGGCGTCGTGATCGTCTATCCGCTCATCAAGGCGATCATCCTGTCCTTCCAGAGGGACTCCGGCCTGGACAAGGCCACCGGGATGTTCGTCGAGGGCGGCTTCGCCGGCGTGGACAACTACAAGCACTGGCTGCTGGCGCAGTGCGGCACCGCGACCGGCACCGGCGCCTGTCCGCCCGGAACCCTCGGAGCGCTGTTCTGGCCGGCGCTCGGGACCACCGTGTTCTTCACGGTCGTCTCGGTGGCGATCGAGGTGGTCCTCGGCATGTGGTTCGCCACCATCATGAACCGCCAGTTCCGCGGCCGTGGCCTGGTCCGTGCCGCGATTCTCGTGCCGTGGGCCATCCCGACCGCGGTCACCGCGAAGCTGTGGTTCTTCATCTTCGCGTACGACGGCATTGCCAACCACCTGCTCGGCTTCGCCGGCGTCGACCCGTTGCTCTGGA
>JBARAE010000004.1:0-2396 GCA_049791715.1 Micromonospora sp. | reverse complement strand
CCGCAACCCGGTCCGCTGACCGCCGCCTGGCCGACTGCGGCCCGGACCGCCGGACCGGCGCTCGGTACCGTGCCGCGCGTCGCTCGGCGTCGTTGCGCGGGCCGGCCCGGAAGTGGGCACCGTCTGCTACCGCCTTTGGAGCTGCCCCACTTTCGCGCCCGCGCTGCCACGTGGTCCGGCGCGCCGCCGCCGGGCGGGTCGTCGCGGCCGCGAGGGCGGGCCGCCCTGATTACCGAGTGTCACACCCGCCCGCTCCTCACGGAGGGTGCTGGTCGTTGCCCCACCGAGACGGTCGTCCCCATCCTTTGCTCTGCTGCCGCCCACGCAACACCCGGTTGAGCTGCCGGTCCTTCTCGCGGCTGCGGCGCGGGTGCCTCATCTGCCGCCACGGACGGTGACTGTTGCCTATGAGGCAGCAGAGCAAAGGGGGCGAGTGGTTGTGGTTGTCCTCGGCAGGCGGGCACGCAGTGTGAGCGATCAGGTCAGGCGGCTGCCCCGCTCGGCGCACGGGCCACGGCAGGTCGGCCGGGCGCGGTCAGCGCCGGCCGCCCGGGACTGCCGTTCGCTGTGGGCCGATCGGGTCCCGCCGGCGGACTTGCCCGGCTGAGCACTCACCGCAGATTGGTCCCCAGGGCCCCAGGTTCTTCCGCCCGCTGCCCCGGCGGAGTCACGCCGCCGGTCGGTCCCATCAGGCCGCCGGTACCGGCGTCGGTCGGCACAGAGTCCCCGGTGGCGGCCAGTTCGGGATCCGGCTCCCGCAGCACTCCCGACCGACCCGCCAGCGCATCCGCGACGGCGGCCCGGGTGGTCGGGGTGACCGCACCGGGCAGGTCCGCCGGATCGTGCCAGCCGAGCTGGCAGCCGCCGGCCGGGCCGGTCGCCGGCCGCTCGCCGCGTACCCGGGCGCGGAAGACGTGAACCAGCACGTCGGGCAGGGCGCCGCATCGCCCGGCGGCGGGTGGCACAGCGCCCGGGTTGCCCAGCCGGTAGAGCCCCACGAGGTCGACCACCTCGACCTCCCAGCCGGTCTCCGCGTGGATGTGCCGGTGCACCCCGGCCAGCGGGCTCTCGTCGCGGCGCAGCCGACCGCCGGGCAGCGCCCAGCGCCGCTCGCCGACGCCCTGCCGGCAGAGCAGCACCCGACCGGCGTCGTCGGTGACGACCGCGGCGACCGCCCAGGTGAGCGCGCTCATGGACAAAGAGCCTACGACCGTGCAAACCAGAAGTCATCCGACCTGCGAAGCCGGTCGGCCCGGGGTGTCACCGGGACGGTCGGCACCGGTACCGTGTGCATCCGTGACCCTCGCCCCGATGACCCCCCTGGCGGCCCTGCCCAGCCCCAGCACCGCCGTCTGGCAGCTCGGACCGGTCCCGCTCCGGGCGTACGCGCTCTGCATCATCGCCGGCATCGTGGTGGCCTGCGTGGTCACCGAGCGCCGGCTGCGCCAGCGCGGCGTCGCCCCCGGCGCGGTGCTCGACATCGCCGTCTGGGCGGTGCCGACCGGGATCATCGGCGCCCGGATCTACCACGTGATCACCTCACCGGAGAAGTACTTCGGCGCCGGTGGGCAGCCGTTGAAGGCGTTCGCCATCTGGGAGGGCGGCCTCGGCATCTGGGGCGCGGTCGCCGGTGGCGCGCTCGGCGCCTGGATCGCCGCCCGGCAGCTCGGCATCCCGTTCGCCGTGGTGGCGGACGCGCTTGCGCCGGGCCTGCCGCTGGCCCAGGCGGTCGGCCGGTTCGGCAACTGGTTCAACAACGAGCTCTACGGCGGTCGTACCACCCTGCCCTGGGGCCTCGAGGTGCACGTGATGGACCCGGACAATCCGGGGCACGCGCTGCGCGACGACGCCGGCAACCCCGTCCTCCAGCCCGGGCTCTACCACCCGACCTTCCTCTACGAGGCGCTCTGGAACGTCGGCGTGGCCGTCCTGGTCTTCGTCCTCGACCGGAAGCTGCGGCTCGGCCGGGGCCGGGCGTTCGCGCTGTACGTGATGGGCTACACCGCGGGCCGGTTCTGGATCGAGCTGATGCGCACCGACGAGGCGACCCACGTCCTCGGCGTACGCATCAACGTCTGGACGGCTGCGCTGGTCTTCCTCGGCGCGCTGATCTACTTCGTCCGGGTCCGCGGGCCGCGGGAGTACCTGATCCCGGTCGGCGTTCCCGCGGCGCCGGTCCCGCCGGCCGGCGGCGACGTGTCGCAGGTCGACCTCTCGGCCCGGGAGGTCGGGGCGCGGGACGTCGCGCCGGAGGGTTACCGGGTGGTGAGCGAGGAGCAGTTCCGGGCGTACCAGGAGACCGGCGAGGCCCCCGAGGAGCCCGCTGTCGGCGAGGACGTGGCGGCCGCCGCCGAGGACACGGAGGCCGAGGATGCCACGGCCGCCGACAGCACGCC
>JBARAE010000003.1:0-2657 GCA_049791715.1 Micromonospora sp. | reverse complement strand
ATGCGGGACAACAGGACGCCGCACTGGCGGCAGCGACGGGTGGGCGACGGGCTCGGTTCGGGCCGCGGCGGCCGGGATGAGCCCGGGATAGCGCCGCACCGGCGGGGGGTGTCCCGGCCGCGCCGGTTCTTCACCGTGCACCTCGGCTTCGAGGCCGCCGGCCTCTCCGACGCCCGCGAGCTGGCGGTCGGCTACGCCGAGGCGCTGAGCCTGCTCCGCCCCGAGGTGGCGCTCGGGGCCGCCGCCCTGTCGCCCGCCGATGCGTGGCAGCGCGCCGAGCGGCTGTTCTGCGGAGCTCTGGGTCCGGACGGGGAGCGCTGCGCCGACGTGGCCGACCACCCGGGCTTCCACCACGCCCCGGGGCCGGGCGGCCTCGGCTGGGGCGACGGTGACTGAGCGTCGCCGTCGCCCCGGCGGCTCACTCCAGGTCGAACTCGCCGTCCTGCGCGCCCGCCACGAACGCGTCCCACTCCGCCTGCGTGAAGACCAGCACGGGCCCGTCCGGCTCGGCGGAGTTGCGCATGCCGATCAGGTCGCCGACGAAGGCCACTTCGACCGCGCCCCCGGAGGCGTCGCCCTCGGCTCGCTGCCAGACCGCCCGGGAGAGGTCGAAGTCGCCCTTGGGGTGCTGACTCATCGCTGTTCCTCCAAAACCGCAGGCCCGATGGGAAACGCATACGGTTCCCCATCGGGCAGGATAAGCGGATGCCGAGCCTGACCCGTGTAGAGGCGAGCGCGCGTGCCGCGCTGATGACCGTCGAGTCCTACCAGGTGGACCTCGACCTGACCGGCGGTGGCGAGCGGTTCCGCTCCACCGTCACCATCCGGTTCCGGGCAACCCCCGGCGCCGAGACCTTCGCCGAGGTCAAACCCGCGAAACTGCTGGCGGTACGCCTCAACGACCACAACCTCGACCCCGGCATCCTGGCCGACGGCCGGCTCCCGTTGACCGGCCTGGCGGAGGAGAACACGCTCACGGTCAGCGCCGAGATGGCCTACTCGAACACCGGTGAGGGCATTCACCGGTTCGTCGACCCGGCCGACGGCGAGACCTACCTCTACGCCATGTCCTTCCTCGACGACGTGCAGCGCATCTTCGCCGCCTTCGACCAGCCCGACCTCAAGGCGCCGGTCACCCTCTCCGTGACCGCGCCGCCGGAGTGGACCGTGGCGGCGAACGGTCAGCTCGCCGCGCAGCCGGGGCCGGGTCGCTGGGAGTTCGCCCCCACCGCGCCCCTGGCGACGTACTTCTTCTCGCTGATCGCCGGTCCCTGGCACGTCCGGCGCGACGAGCACGACGGCATCCCGCTCGGCATCTGGTGCCGGCGGTCCCTGGCCGAGCACCTGGACGCCGACGCCGACGAGATCTTCACCGTCACCAAGCAGTGCTTCGACCGGTTCCACCAGCTCTTCACCGAGCGCTACCCGTTCGGCAAGTACGACCAGGCGTTCGTGCCCGAGTTCAACGCCGGCGCGATGGAGAACCCGGGCCTGGTCACCCTCCGCGACGACTACATCTTCCGCTCCGCGGTCACCGACACCCAGCGGGAGTTGCGCGCCACCACCATCGCCCACGAGATGGCGCACATGTGGTTCGGCGACCTGGTGACGATGCGCTGGTGGGACGACCTGTGGTTGAACGAGTCCTTCGCCGAGTACCTGGGCACCCGGGTGACCGCCGAGGCGACCCGCTTCGACCAGGCGTGGACCACCTTCGCGATGCGCCGCAAGGCGTGGGGGTATGCCGCCGACCAGCGCCCCTCCACCCACCCGGTCGCCCCCGAGGAGGTCGCCGACGCCGCACAGGGGCTGCTCAACTTCGACGGCATCTCGTACGCCAAGGGCGCCAGCGTGCTGCGCCAGCTCGTCGCCTGGCTCGGCGACGAGTCCTTCCTCGCCGGGCTGAACGGGCACTTCGCGACGCACCGCTTCGGCAACGCCACCCTGGCCGACCTGCTCGCCAGCCTCAGCACCGCCAGCGGTCGGGACCTCACCGACTGGGCCGACCGCTGGCTGCGCCGGCCGCAGGTGAACACCCTCCGGATGGAGACGGCGGTCGACGCCGACGGCCGGTGGACCGAGGCGGCGGTGGTGCAGACCGCGCCGGAGGCGTACCCGGTGCTGCGCCCGCACTGCATCGGCATCGGCCGGTACGCCGCCGACGGCACGGTGAGCCGCTTCGACGTGGACCTCGAGCCGGACACCGACAAGGGCCGCACGGAGCTGGCCCAGCTCGTCGGCCAGCCGGCCACCGGTCTGCTGCTGCCCAACGCCGGCGACCTGACGTTCGCCAAGATCCGGCTCGACCCGGCGTCCGCCGACGCGGTGCCGATGGTGCTGCCCGGGCTGTCCGACCCGCTGGCCCGGGCGCTGCTGTGGGGCGAGACGCTGGATGCCGCCACCGACGGGGAACGCCCGGTGACCGCCGTGGTCTCGCTGATCGCGGCGGCGCTCCCCGCCGAGACCGAGGTGATCATCGCGGAGGACGTCCTCACGCTCAGCCGCAGCCTGGTCGACCGCTACCTGGAGCCTCTGGCCCGGGACGCGGCCCTGCTCCGGGTCGCCGAGGCGTGCGCCGCACTGCTCGCCGGCGCCCCCGCCGGTGGCTCGCTGCAGCTCGCCGCAGACCGCGGCCTGATCGGCGCGACCACCGAGAC
>JBARAE010000002.1:0-5115 GCA_049791715.1 Micromonospora sp. | reverse complement strand
GGCGACGAGCAGTTCGCTCATGAGCGGGAGTGGGAGTCGGCCGGCCGCCTGGCGCTCGTCGGCATCGGCGTCGAGCCGGGGCTGTCCGACGTGCTCGCGCGGTACGCCGCCGACCACCTGTTCTCCGAGATCGACGAGCTCGGCACCCGCGACGGCGCCAACCTGGTCGTCACCGACGACGACGGCAACGAGGTCTTCGCGCCGTCCTTCTCGATGTGGACCACCATCGAGGAGTGCCTCAACCCGCCGGTGATCTGGGAGGCGGATCGCGGCTGGTACACCACGCCGCCGTTCTCCGAGCCGGAGGTCTTCCACTTCCCGGACGGGATCGGCCCGGTCGAGTGCGTGAATGTGGAGCACGAGGAGGTGCTGCTGATCCCGCGCTGGGTCAAGGCCAAGCGGGTCACCTTCAAGTACGGCCTCGGCGACGAGTTCATCGAGGTGCTCAAGACCCTGCACAAGGTCGGCCTCGACTCCACGCGGCCGGTCTCCGTGCGTGGCGTCGAGGTGTCGCCGCGCGACGTCGTGGCCGCCTGCCTGCCCGACCCGGCCACCCTCGGCGACCGGATGCACGGCAAGACCTGCGCCGGAACGTACGTCACCGGCACCGGCGTGGACGGCCGACCGCGGAAGGTCTACCTCTACCACGTGGTCGACAACGAATGGTCCATGAAGGAGTACGGCCACCAGGCGGTCGTCTGGCAGACCGCGATCAACCCGGTCGTCGCCCTGGAACTGCTCGCCACCGGCGCCTGGTCCGGCGCCGGGGTGCTCGGCCCGGAGGCGCTGCCCCCGGTACCCTTCCTCGACCTGCTGACCAGCTACGGATCGCCGTGGGGGATGGAGGAGCGGTGACCCGCTACGGCCCGATGTTCGGCCCCGACATCACCTTTCTCGGGGTGGACCGCTGTTCGTTGGAAGAGCCGGCGTCGTTCGCCGACGCCGACGTGGTCATCGTCGGCGCGCCGTTCGACGGCGGCACCTCGCACCGGCCCGGCACCCGGTTCGGCCCGTCCGCGATCCGTCAGGCCTGCTACCTGCCGCACGACGGTTCCCGACCGTCCCTCGCCTTCCGCGTCGACGGGCTGCAGGACCTGCGGGTGTACGACGCCGGTGACGTGGAGATGTTCTCCGGCGACATCGAGCGGTCCCTGTCGTCCCTGGAGACGGCGGTGTACGCCGTCGCGTCCGCCGGGGCGATCCCCATCGTGCTCGGTGGGGACCACTCGATCGCCCTGCCCGACGCCACCGGGGTGGCCCGGCAGCACGGGCTCGGCCGGGTGTCGCTGGTGCATTTCGACGCGCACGCCGACACCGGGGACATCGAGTTCGGCTCCCTGCACGGGCACGGCCAGCCGATGCGCCGGCTCATCGAGTCCGGCGCGGTCCGTGGCGACCGCTTCCTCCAGATCGGCCTGCGCGGCTACTGGCCCGGACCCGAGACGCTGTCCTGGATGGCCGACCAGCGGATGCGGTCGTACGAGATGACCGAGGTGGTCGCCCGCGGGCTCGACGAGTGCCTGACCGAGGCGTTCGGGATCGCCACCGACGAGTGCGAGGGCGTCTTCCTCTCCGTCGACGTGGACGTGGTCGACCCTGGCATGGCCCCCGGCACCGGAACCCCGGAGCCGGGCGGCCTCACCTCCCGGCAACTCCTCGACGCGGTCCGCCGGGTCTGCTACGAGCTCCCCGTGGTCGGGGTGGACGTGGTGGAGGTCGCGCCGCCGTACGACCACGCCGACATCACCGCGTACCTCGGCAACCGGGTGGTCCTCGAGGCCCTGTCCGCCATCGCCCGCCGCCGCCGCGACGCCGCCGGCGGCCCACCCTGGAACCCCCGCCAACCCCTCCTCGACGCCCGCTGACCCGCCGCCCCCTTCCTCCCGCGATCTTGCGGTTGAGGTGGGAACTTATGGGGTCAAAGTGGGTAAACAGTCAACCGGATCTGCAAGATCGCGGGGTCGGGTGTGGGCCTTACCAGGTGAGTGGGGTGGGCGGGGGCTGTCCACAGGGGTTGGTGTTCGTGCACAGGGAGGTGGTGGGGGAGCTCCGGCCGAGGTGGGGCGGGGGATCGTGCGGGCATGGGGCAGGAGCTGTGGCGAGGTGCGGATCTGATCAGGGAATCGAGCCGGCAGGCGGTACGGACCCGAGCGGCTCGTGGCGACCTGGTACGTGTCCGGCGCGGCATCTACGCAGCGACCGTACCTGACGATGATGATTCCCTCCGCGCGCTGTTCCGCTGTCTCCCTCCCGAGGCGCTACTGACGGGAGTGTCTGCGCTCCGTCGCTACGGACTCCCGCTCCCCAGCGACGGGTCTGTGCACGTTCACCTGCCTCCGAAGATCGCGCGCCCTCGGTTGCCAGGACTTGTGGTTCACCACGGTGTTCTACCGGTGGCGGCGCCCGTGATACTCGAAGGAGTGCCTTGCGTCCCGCTGGCCAGGTGCGCGGTGGACCTGGCGCGAGGGGCCCGGCGGCTGAATGCTCTGCCGCTGCTCGATGCGGTGTTGCGCGCCGGGATGGCACATCCCGACGACCTGCAGGCCGAGGTGTGCCGGCACGTTGGGCTCAAGGGCGTCCGGCAAGCCCGAGAACTTGTCCTGCTCGCCGATGGCAGAGCCGAGTGTCGACAGGAGAGCCAACTGCGGTTGGTGCTCATCGACGGTGGGTTACCCGCACCGGAGCCTCAGATCTGGGTCTACGACTCAGCGGGATTCGGCCGGTACCGGCTCGACCTGGGCTATCGGGCGAGGAAGATCGGTATCGAGTACGACGGCGTCTCGCACCTCGACCGGGATCGTCTACGCCACGATCGGGACCGCGCCAACTGGCTCGACGCCCAAGGCTGGACGATACGCTACTTCACCGACCGCGACCTCTACCGCCGCCCCCACTACATAATCGCCACCATCCGCGCCGCCCTCACGCCCTGACCCACTGCCCCTCTCCGCAATCTTGCACTTCTGGTGGCCGTATAAGGGACGTACAACCCATATAGGCAACCCAAAGTGCAAGATCGCGGGAAGGGGGGCCCGCGTCACGCCAGGTGGGAGCGGATGAGGAAGCGGACTCCTTCCGGGGCCTCGAGGGAGAAGCCGCTGCCTCGGCCGGGCACCACGTCGACCGTGAGCCGGGTGTGTTTCCACAGCTCCCACTGTGACTTCGACATCCAGAACTCGACCGGCTCGGGTACGCCGTCCACCTCCAGCGACGCCAGAAGGACGTCGGACGAGCCGGTGCGGAACTCGCCGGCCGGGTAGCACATCGGGGCGCTGCCGTCGCAACAGCCGCCGGACTGGTGGAACATCAGCGGCCCGTGCCGCTCCCGCAGCGACCGGATGAGCTCGGCCGCCGCGGGAGTGAGCTGGACGGGCGGCGCCGTGGCACCCGGCGAACCGGGCGCCACCGCGTCGGGACCGGCGGCCATCAGAAGAAGCCGAGCTTCTTGGTGGAGTAGCTGACCAGGAGGTTCTTGGTCTGCTGGTAGTGCTCCAGCATCATCTTGTGGTTCTCCCGGCCGATGCCGGACTGCTTGTACCCGCCGAACGCCGCGTGCGCCGGGTACGCGTGGTAGCAGTTGGTCCACACCCGCCCCGCCTGGATGGAGCGTCCCGCCCGGTACGCGGTGTTCATGTCCCGGGTCCACACGCCCGCGCCGAGCCCGTACAGCGTGTCGTTGGCGATCTTCACAGCGTCGTCCAGGTCGGCGAAGGAGGTCACCGAGACCACCGGGCCGAAGATCTCCTCCTGGAAGATCCGCATCGAGTTGTCGCCCTCGAAGATCGTCGGCTGCACGTAGTACCCGCCGGACAGCTCGCCGCCGAGGTCCGCCCGCTCACCGCCCGCCAGGACGTGTGCGCCCTCCTGCCGGCCGATGTCCAGGTAGGACAGGATCTTCTCCAACTGGTCGTTGGAGGCCTGCGCCCCGATCATCGTGTCGGTGTCCAGCGGGTGGCCCTGCTTCACCGCCTTGGTCCGCTCGACGGCCGCGGCCAGGAAGTCCCGGTAGTGGCCCTGCTGGATCAGCGCCCGCGACGGGCAGGTGCAGACCTCGCCCTGGTTGAGGGCGAACATGGTGAAGCCTTCGAGCGCCTTGTCCAGGAAGTCGTCGGAGGCGGCGCTGACGTCGTCGAAGAAGATGTTCGGGCTCTTGCCGCCCAGTTCCAACGTGACGGGTTTGATGTTCTCGCTGGCGTACTGCATGATCAGCCGCCCGGTGGTGGTCTCGCCGGTGAACGCCACCTTCGCCACCCGGGGCGAGGACGCCAGCGGCTTGCCCGCCTCGACACCGAAGCCGTTGACCACGTTCACCACGCCCGGCGGCAGCAGGTCGGCGACCAGCGACAGCAGGTAGTGGATGGACGCCGGGGTCTGCTCGGCGGGCTTGAGCACCACGGCATTGCCGGCGGCGAGCGCCGGGGCCAGCTTCCAGGTGGCCATGAGGATGGGGAAGTTCCACGGGATGATCTGCCCGACCACACCGAGCGGCTCGTGGAAGTGGTAGGCGACGGTGTCGTCGTCGATTTCGCCGAGCGAGCCCTCCTGGGCCCGGATCGCCCCGGCGAAGTACCGGAAGTGGTCGATCGCCAGCGGGATGTCGGCGGCCAGGGTCTCGCGTACCGGCTTGCCGTTCTCCCAGGTCTCGGCGATGGCCAGGGACTCCAGGTTCTCCTGCATCCGGTCGGCGATCTTGTTGAGGATCAGCGACCGCTCGGCTACCGAGGTGCGTCCCCAGGCGTCGGCGGCGCCGTGCGCGGCGTCGAGGGCCTTCTCGACGTCCTCGGCGGTGCCCCGGGCCACCTCGCAGAAGGTCTGGCCGGTGACCGGGGTGGGGTTCTCGAAGTACTGGCCGCCGTGCGGCTTGACGTACTCGCCGCCGATGAAGTGGTCGTAGCGGGACTGCCAGTGGGTGGGGGCGTCGTAGCGCGTCATGGGTACCTCCGCCGTCCGTAGGGGTGGACGGCGGGGACGTTAGTTTCCGCGACGTTGCAGGAACGTTGCGCGCGGAAGGTCGTACTCCTGGGAGAGCTGGCGGATGCGCGCCGCGGCGAGGGGCCGGCGCGGCGCACCCGGCGGTAACGCCCGCGCCAGGGCCTGCCAGGCGCTCAGGTCGTC
>JBARAE010000001.1:0-2919 GCA_049791715.1 Micromonospora sp. | reverse complement strand
CCCCCGCCTGCCAGGATCCGACCACCCGCTCGCCCTCGGCGGTCTTGACGTACACGGTGCCGTCCGCGTCCACCCGTCCGAAGGCAGTCCAGTCGCTCATGTGCCCATCCTCGTTCTCCCGGCGTCGGGGGGCAGCCCCCACGATCGCCGCCACGGCGCAGCAAAGTACTCACGGCATTGTCACAGGTCCGACCCGGTCCGTGTCGAGCGCCTGTCGTCGACCGTGACCATACGGTGTCGTACCGCTCGAATGACCGGATCGGCGCGGGGACGCACCGGCGGATCCGGCTACCGTGAACGCGTGCCTCTGGTCGCCGCCGCCGTCTGCCCACACCCGCCGCTGATCGTGCCCGAGCTGGCCGGTGCCGCCGCGCCCGAGCTGGACGACCTGCGCGCCGCCTGCGATGCCGCCGTCGGCCGGCTGTACGCGTCGGGCGCGCACAGCATCACGGTGATCGGTGCCGACACACGCGGTGCGGATCTGTCCTTCCCGTTCCGGGGCAGCTTCGCGCCCTGGGGACTGCCGCTCGAGGTGCAGATCGGCCGCCTTCCGGACGGCCGGATCGGCACCGACGGACTGCCGCTCAGCCTGCTCGTGGGCGCGTGGCTCCTCCGACGCGTGCCGCTCACGGGGGATCGGATGACCTGGCGGATGGCGACCGTGGCGCACGACGAGCCGGTCGACGCGTGTGCCGCCGCCGGTGCCCGGATCGGGTCGGAAGGGCCGTGGGCGCTGCTCGTGATGGGCGACGGATCGGCCTGCCGGGGTACGAAGGCGCCCGGCTACGACGACCCGCGCGCCGCGGCGTACGACGACGGGGTTGCCCGGGCGCTGGCCGCCGCGGACAGCGACGCCCTGCTCGGCCTCGACCCGGAGCTGTCGGCGGAGCTGAAGGTCGCCGGGCGGGCGCCCTGGCAGGTGCTCGCCGGCGCGGCGCGGGCCGCGGGCGGAAACTGGCGCGGTGAGCTGGGCTACTACCAGGCCCCGTACGGCGTGTCCTACGTCGTGGCGAACTGGGAGCCGGCATGACGGGCACGGTCGTCGCCGTGGTCGGGCCGACCGCGGCCGGCAAGTCGGCGCTCAGCATCGCCCTGGCGCACGCCCTCGACGGCGAGGTGGTCAACGCCGACTCGATGCAGCTCTACCGGGGGATGGACATCGGCACCGCCAAGCTCACCCCGGAGGAGCGGGAGGGCGTACCGCATCACCTGCTGGACATCTGGGAGGTGACCGAGCCGGCGAGCGTCGCCGAGTACCAGCGGCTGGCCCGGGCGGCGGTCGACGACATCCTGGCGCGCGGCAAGGTGCCGCTGCTGGTCGGCGGCTCCGGGCTGTACGTCCGGGCGGTGCTGGAGCAGTTCGAGGTCCCCGGCACCGACCCGGCGGTGCGGGAGCGGCTGGAGGCCGAGCTGGCGGCGGTCGGACCGGCCCCGCTGCACGCCCGGCTGAAGGAGGCCGACCCGGTCGCGGCGGCGGGCATCCTCCCCGGCAACGGCCGGCGGATCGTCCGGGCGCTGGAGGTCATCGAGCTGACCGGGGCGCCGTTCACCGCCTCGCTGCCGCAGCCGACGCCGTACTACCCCTCGGTGCAGGTCGGCGTCGACCTGGACACCGCGCTGCTGGATGAGCGGATCGCGCTGCGGGTGGACCGGATGTGGGCCGACGGCCTGGTCGACGAGACCCGGAAACTGGTCGGACGGGGCCTCCCGGAGGGGCGTACGGCCAGCCGCGCGCTCGGCTACCAGCAGGTGCTGCGCTTCCTCGCCGGGGAGATGGGTGAGGCCGAGGCGCACGACGAGACGATCCGGGCCACCCGGCGCTTCGTCCGCCGGCAGCGCTCCTGGTTCCGCCGCGATCCGCGGATCCAGTGGCTGGACTCGGCGTCCCCGGAGGTTGTCGAGACTGCGCTGCGGGTGGTCGCCGACCATCGGGAATGATGGGGGCGTGGAGTTCACCAAGGGCCACGGCACCGGCAACGACTTCGTGATCCTGCCCGACCCGGACGGCACGTTGGACCTGACGCCCCGACTGGTCGCCGCCCTGTGCGACCGGCGGCGGGGGATCGGCGGAGACGGCGTGCTGCGGGTGGTGCGGGCGGCCAGGCATCCGGAGGGCGCCGCTCTCGCGGGCGAGGCCGAATGGTTCATGGACTACTGGAACTCCGACGGTTCGTTCGCCGAGATGTGCGGCAACGGGGCCCGGGTCTTCGTCCGCTACCTGCTGGCGAGCGGGCTGGCCGATCCGGCCGGCGGGACGCTGCCGGTGGCGACCCGGGCCGGCGTCGTGCGCGCGGTGGTCGGGGGGGAGAGCATCGCCGTCGAGATGCGCCGCCCCCGGATGTACGACGCGGCGGCCGCCACCCTGGGTGGGCTGACCCTGCCCGGCACCGCGGTGGACGTCGGCAATCCGCACCTCGTCTGCCCGCTGCCGGCCGGGCTGGACCTGGACACCCTCGACCTCACGCGGGCGCCCGACGTCGACCGGGCGGTCTTCCCGGCGGGGGTGAACGTCGAGTTCACCACGCCGGCCGAGCCGGTGGACGGCACCGACGGACACGTCCTCATGCGGGTCTACGAGCGTGGCTCCGCCGAGACGCTGTCGTGCGGTACCGGCGCCTGCGCGGTCGGAGCGGTGGCGCTGCGCGACGCCGGCCAGGACACCGGCAGCGTGACGGTGGACGTTCCCGGCGGGCGCCTCACGGTCACCGTCACCGACGATTCGTGCTGGCTCGCCGGCCCCGCCGTCCTGGTCGCCAACGGCGAGATCGCGCCCCCCGCCCTGCTCGCCTGAGGCGCCGAATCCCGACCCCTCCCCAACGAGTTGATCAAGAAGTTTGCGTCCGGATTCCGCCCCACGGCGACGCAAACTTCTTGATCACCTGGGGACGGCGACGGGATCAAGAAGGTTCGGGTGCGTTT